>JBERSB010000180.1:0-10313 GCA_041236755.1 Luminiphilus sp.
CCGGCCACCGGCCTCGCCACCGTCGGGCACTGCCTGCTCGGAGCGCCGGCGGATCTGATCGACTGGAGCTGTCGGCGCCTGTGGACCGAGCAGCCGGACCCGGTGATGCGGTTCGACGCCACGCCGCTCGACGCCGTCGAGCTGCCGACGCCGCCCCCGGCCGAGGAGCCGGCGGAGACCGGTCGCTAGATCGCCGCAGCGCGCCCGCTAGACTGCTCGCCGTCGGGCGATTAGCTCAGTTGGCTAGAGCGCCTCCCTTACAAGGAGGATGTCGGGGGTTCGAGTCCCTCATCGCCCACCACCTCTGTTGCCCGACGTTGGGGGTGTAGGGGCGGTTTCGCCGATCGGGTGGTCGGAGTGTGCAACACAGTGTGCAATGGCCGTGGTCGCACCGGGGCACGGCGTGGCACGATCAGGCACGGCGTCGCCGGCGTCGCCGGCGTCGCCGGCGTCGGGGCGCTTAGGGGGCGCGACGTTGGCGCGTGTGCGGCGCTCGGCGGACGGGGCTCCAGCGTGCGCCAGGCCGGCTTCCCGCGCTACGGGCGGCCTACCTAAGCCGTGTCACTGAACATCCTGGGCACCGGGAACTTCCCGGGCAGTTCCCGGAACAGGTCGTCCTCGCCTCGCTCCCCGTAGAGGTCCATCGTCAGCCGGATGTCCGAGTGCCGCAGCACCTGCTGGATGACCTTCGGGTGGACGCCGAGCTCGATCAGGATGCGCGCGCAGCTCTTGCGCAGCGCGTGGAAGTCGACCCGCTTGCTCGTCGGGCTCTTCTGCGGGATCAGGCCCGCGTAGGCCGCGTCCTTGCGGACGATCTCGGCGATGGTCCGCGGCACCTTGAAGACGTGGTCGGTCTCGGTCACGACCGGCTCGCCGCGTTCTAGGACGAGGCGATTCCGCCGGGCGAGCATCTCGGCGAGGGCCTCGGCCACGAACGGCTGCAGGGGCACGCGCGCGTCGTTGCCGTTCTTGGTGAACTCGCCTGCAAGCCGGACGCATGGGCTCGCGCCGAGGTCGAGGTCCTCCCAGCGCACGGCCGCGCACTCGCTGACGCGGAAGGCCGTCGTGAGCGCGAACCAGTAGAGCACCTGCCGGTCGCGGACGACTTGGTCGTAGTCGGGCCACTGGGGGCAGCCGCCTTCGCCGTGGGCCCGTTCGGCCTCGAAGCGAGCCCAGGCCGCCTCGACGAGTCGCTCGGCCTCCTCGTAGCGGAAGCTGTGCCGCTTGTAGGTGCGGTGCTTGTCGCGCGTCGCCGTCCGCGTGCGGACCGTGCCGAACGGGTCCGCACTCCACCGCCCCGTCCGCTGCAGCCAGCGGCCGAAGCTGCGCAGCGCGCCGGCGTAGTTGTCGCGGGTCTTCACGCTGTGCTGGCGACGAACGTCGTCGAGGAAGCGTTCGACGTCGGGGACGTGGAGGGCCGACAGGTGCGGCGTCTGCGTGACCTTCAGGAACGCGCGGAGCTGTCGCCCGACGGCCTTCTGGTAGCTCTCGGAGCGGCCGTCGTCCGCGAGGTGCTGCCGGAACTCGTCGACCAGCTTCGCCAGCGGCATCGTCCGGAAGGTGGCGTACCGGTCGACGTGGCCTGCCTTCTCGCGCTCGACCCCATTCTGCGCCTCAGCGAGCCTGGCGCGGGCGATCCGCAGGTCCTTGGTGCGTGCCGAGCGGCGACGGACGACGCCGGCGGCGTCGGTGTAGACGAAGGACCAGTAGGGCGAGCCCGGGCGCTTGTAGGGGTTGCCGCGCCAGGCGCTCTCGGGACTCTTCTTGGCCACGGCTACGCTCCCTCCTCCATGAACGCGAGCACGCCGGCGGCGGGCAGCAGCGTGCGGCCGCGGACGCGACGGGGGGCGGGGAAGCCTGAAGACGGGTCAGCCATCAACCTCCACACGGTGCGCTCGCTTACCCGGCACATGAAGGCGGTCTCGGGCACCGTCCAGAACATCTTCGCGGCGAGCGATTGTTCGTCGAACTGCCCCATCCTCGGGCTTGCTGCGGCGGGCGCGGCATGGATGGCCGCTGGGTTCTTGCGTGCTACCACTCGACCCCCTCGGCCACGCTGGCCTCGCCGAAGACGACGCGCTCGATCCGCTGGCGTGCGTCGTCATCGAGCGGCCGGACGTACGGATGCCGGCGGCCATGGCGGTCGCGGCGCTCGGGGAACGACAACGTCAGGCGGCCGTCGGCGGTGCGCCGGACGGTCAGGCCGTCGAGGACTAGGTCGCCGTAGAAGAGCGACACGAAGCCGATCAGGCCCGACCTGAGGTCCTCGTCGCTGCCGCGCACCCACGCGCGCACGCGGATGGGCTCGGAGCTGAAGTCGGTCATCGGGCCCTCCCCGCCTGACACGGAGCCAGGGTCATCGCCTCGGGGAAGCCGCGACGGAGGTGGGCCAGGTGGACTAGGGAGACCCTGGCATCGAGCCGGAGGGTGTTTTCCTCGAGCCAGCCTGGGGCGGCCCTTCCTGAATACGGCCCTGCCGGATTTGAGGTCGGTTCGCTTGGCCAGACTGCGGCCAGGACGCCGGAAATGGGTCCGAGTTGGGTGTCGAAGTCCACCTGGTCCACCTCGTCCACCTCGCGATCAGGCCGCGACATGTTCGATCCTCCACCTGGCGGAGCCGCCGGTCTTGCCGTCGCGGCGCAGGCGAAGCCCGCCCTCGATCCGGCGTTCCACGGACCGGAAGTAGCCCCCGACGCGCTGGGCTGGGGCTTGGCCCGGCCGCCCGGTCGCGAGGATCGGCTGCAGCGCGTCGTGCAGTGGCCCGCCGGGCTCGGCTACCGCGAGTGCATCCGCGACCTTGAAGCCGCTGGTGCTGAAGTGATCGTGCAAGGCAGCAAGCAAGCCGCCCAGCTCGTCCCGAACGGGGTCGGACTCCTCGACGCGTCTACGCGTATCGCACGGGTCAGCCAGCCCAGCCCAGACGACCGCGGACCTCACCCATTCGGACCACTCTTCGAACCTGCCGAACACGGTCAGGTTTATTCTCGGTCTGCCCGCGACCACGTAGGCGCGCAGGATCGTCAGCCCGGCCGCGACGAGCTCGCCCCGGTGGGCGGGGATGTGCTCGTGCAGGTTGACCTCGAACTCCCGCTCCTCGGGCCGCTCGCACTGCGGGTCGAGATCGCACACGAGCGTGCGCGTCGTGATGTCGCCGACGAACTGGATGTTGTTGCCGGTCGCGATCCAAGTTGTGTTCGTGGTCGGCAGGCTGAGCGTCTGCGACTTCCCGAGCACGCGGTCACGCCAGGTGGGCTGAGTCAGGATCGAGCACAGGGCGGCGCTGCCGAACGGGCGCTCGATGTTGTCGATGACGGCGACGGGGTCGCCCTCGGCGAGGATCGGCAGGAACCGCTTCTTGTCCTCGTTCTCGTCCGCGCCCTGCGACATGACGGCCGCTGGGCGACCCGCCGCGATCATCGAGACGACGTCCGCGAGCAGGGACTTGCCGGAGCCCATCTTCGCGGCCCGGAACGCGAAGAGCGGCGCCGTGCGTAGTGATGGCCGGATCAGCGACGTGAGGATCGCGCAGACCGCGACGGACTTGTCGGCGTCCGTCAGGAACGGGAAACCCTTCAGCAGGTCGAGGATGCGGTCCCGCGCCTCGACGGCAGCAGCTCGCGATGGCCGCTCGGGGATCGGCGGGAACGTCGTGGAGCACAAGGTGAGGTAGAGGCCCGACTGGGGGTCGTACCCCTCGGTAGCGAGGATTCCGCCATCGCTGCGCAGCGTCGGGCAGTCGATGACGCCCGTCAGTGCCGGAAGCGTCCACGACCCCGCTCGACTCAGCAGGATCGTCGCGACCCGCTCGGGGCAATCGATGACCTTGGTGCCTTCCTTGGTGTCGCGCTCCCACCGAATGAGCTGTGTGAGCTTGTCGATGAGCGCGTTGGCCGTCACCTCGACGATGAACGGCTTGGGCAGGATCGCTTGGCCGTAGGTGGCTGAAGGCAGCGCGGCCACTCGAACGAGCGTCGTGCCGCGCTGGTAGATGATCGGCGGCTTGTGCCCGAGCAGCACATGCTCGGCACGCGACACACCGACGTGGAGCCAGCCCCGAACCAGCAAGATCCTTGGTCGGGGGTCATCTTCGGGTGGTGCATTCGAGGCGCGCTCGCGATGGAGCGCGTCGAGGTCACGAGGGTCGCCTTCGCCGGCGTCGAGACCGCTGCGGATGGTTGCTTCGGCTTCGCGCTCGCTTAGGCCGGCCGCGATCGCGGCGGTCAGCAGGGCGTTGGCCGCGCGTTCGCGATCCAGGGCGTCGGCGCCCACGAGCTGCCCGAGCGAGAACGCGGCCCGGTTGAGCGTGTCGTTCCTCGTGCCCTCGACGCTGTTGGCGACGGCGTCGACTTCGCTGTCGATTGCGGCTTCGACGTACTGCCGCAGTCGCTCCTGGCGGACGTCGTTCTGCGTCGCGCGGGGCTTCTTGGGCGTCTTGCGCGGTGGAATCGGACGCAGCCGTTCGAGGATGTGTTCGGGCAGCGACGCGAGTTCGACCTCGTCTGGCGACAGCCCGTCGGCCCAGGTGTACGGCTGGCCGGTGTCCGGGTGGATCGAGCCAACGAAGACGACCTGGCCGCCGTCGCCGCGGACGTCGATGCCTTCGGCTAGGGACTTGACCGAGTTGGAGACGGGGAAGTCCGGCGCGCGGAAATACAGGTGCCTCTTGCCGCTGCCGGTGATCACCGTGACGGTTGGCGGCAGGTCCATCGCCGCGCTTGCGCTGCCGTCCTCGGAGTCGTCGTCGATGACCACCACGCCAGAGGACTTGCCGGTGCGCAGCCCGAGGTTGAATCCGGCTGAAACCCAGGCGGTCATGTCCTGCTCGGGTGCAGGGGCACCGTTCTGCCACGCCTCGTCGACCGGGACCTTGCCGCGCACGCGGATCAGTGACCAGCCGCGCGCGAGGGCGCGTTGGGCTTCGGCCAGACGGCTTTCGCCGCTGCCGTCCGAGGGGAGGGGGGCGGACTCAGTCATGGTCTACCTCCCCGCTGAGCAGGGGACCTAGCCGGTCTGGTCCGATGTCCAGGGCCTCGGCGGCCTGACGGATGTGGTCCGGCGACCAGAGCCGTCGACCCGCCAGGACCTCAGGAGGTGGGGCGACCCGTCCGCGGCGGACAAGCTCGGAAAGCTGGGGCTCAGTCGCGCCGAGGAGGCGGGCGACCTGGCCGGTTGTGTGGAGCGGGGGATAGCGTCGATCGACGGGTGAAGTCATCAACCTCACCCCTGGACATCCGGCGTCCATGGCATGGACTTCCGATGTCCATGCGGCGGACGTAGCGCGTTGGACATCCTCCTGCGCTCGTCGGGAGGCCGTCAGTTCCTCAGGTGCCAGTCGGGCATCTCGTCTGGCGGGCACCGGTACACGGGTTTGGTCGATGCCGGCTCGTCGATGTGTTCGACGAGGTGTGCGTGAAGCGCCGGGCACACGACCTCGATCTCTTTGAGAGCCCTTTTTATCGCCTTCCCGACGTTCTCGGTCGTTCGTGTGATGTCGTTCCGGGTACCCCGTGACTTGCCGTGACCTCCTGCTCCTTGGGTTGCTAGGCGCAGGTGGGCCCGCAGCTTCGCGGCCTTGTCCCTTAGCTCCATCCGCGCGACGGGGTCCTCGCTGGAAGATGCTTGTTCTTCGAAGGCCTCGGCGGCCTCGCGTGTCTCGCGAAGTCCCTGCTCGTCGATGAGGGGATCGGGGCCAACGCTCGGTGGGGGGGTGCCATGCTCAAGTGTCCAGGTGTGCGTGGGCCGATTCGCGTACTGGATGAGCTTCTGGATGTACTTGAGCCCCTTAAGGTTCGTCATCTGTCCCGATTGCTCCCCGAACCCGACATTCCAGACCTTGCCGCTCCGCAACAGGGTCGCGGTGGGTCCGGTGTCGTCTTCGTGCCTCTCGGTGGAGTTGGGGACGGCGCGGCCGCTCTGTTGGTCCTCAAGGAGCCGGTTCTCTCCCGCCTCCAGTTCCGCCGAGGTCAACTTGATCTCGGTGAGATTCAAACTGGCCGACTCCCCCGTTCCCGTTCTGGCTTCGTTGACGACGTGTGGTCTTGCGCGAGCGATGGCCTTGGAGAGTTGGTCGACTAGGCGCTTCTTGGCGTGCGCAGCTTCTTTAGCCCAAGCATCCTCCCCCAAGACCTCGACCTCTCCGTCGCAGCCGTTTTGATCTGCGGAGCAGCGTCCGCTGGAACGTCGGTCGAGCTTCCCACAGCGGGGGCAGATCGAACGCAGCTTGTAGGTGGGACCCTCTGCCCACGCCTCCAACTCACGGATGGCGCACAGGGCGTGCTCTAGCCGCGAAAGCGCAGTGTGCTGCTCGCTGCCGCCGTTGACACAGCCCAACAGTCGGTTGGTGATTTCGAAGAGGATCGCACGCTGGGATGTGGGAGTCGACGGCAGGCCGCCGCCGCAGGCGAACTGCGTAGCGCGATGCCATCGCTCGCCAAGCTGACGAACGTAGGCGGTTTGGTTGCTTGCTGGGTCGGGAGCACTCGCGTGGTCGTCGGCGGTACGGGTCGCGGACTTCTCCTGCGCCCGTAATGGGAGCAACGACGAGGACCGATATTCGTGCTCCAGATTCTCCGCGAGACGCCTCCATGACTTTGTGTCGGTTGCCGCCGTTATCACGTCTCGCCGGATGATCCCGTCTGCGCCTCCGGGTGTTGCCGTGCGGCCTGACTGAGCTGCGCCCGCCTCATCGAGCTCAAGAACGGCAGCGGCTGCGAAGAACACCACATCGTGGTAGGAGCCTGAGGCGATCGAACCCCAGGTTCGGTCGATTCCGTCTCCGCGCCAGAACGCCGACCCAACGTGAGAGTGCCCCGCTCGGACGTCCCTGACGGTGTTCATGGACTCCACTAGATGACCGACCGCGTGTTTCAGCTTCACGACGACCTCTGTGTCTCCGAGCTCGGGCGCTCTGTGATCGCCAATCCAGTCGAGCGTGAGTAGCGCGACCCGAAGGTCGGGCTCGCTCCGGAGGACCTCGATCAACGTCCCGAGGTCCGCGTAGACCGCCATCGTTGCGCGGTGATACGCCTCGCGGCCGTCCCACTGCGCTCCCTCCTGATCCTTGGGCATGCAGTGGGGTTGTACCGTCCCGTCGGGGGGGCGGCCCGTTCACCGATGTCCCACATCCGCGACGTTGCTACGCGCGGATTGCGGCCCGCAGCCGGCCGCGGTCGACCTGTGCGTAGATCGTCGTGCTGGCGATGCTTGCGTGGCACAGCGCGTTCTGGACCAGGCGCAGGTCGCCGGTCTTGTGGAGCAGCTCGGATGCAAACGCGTGCCGCAGGCTGTGCGGAGAGCGTCCCGTGATCCCCGAAGCCCCGAACCAGCCGGCGATGCGGCGTTGGGCGTGCCGGACGCTGACTCGGCTGCCGTTCGCGAGGAACACCGGGCCGTCGCCGCGGCCGTCGAGGAACTGCTGCAGGTCACCCGCAAGAACTGCCGGTAGGACGACCGAGGCTGGCCTGTTGTTCTTCGTGGAGCGCAGGTAGACCTCGCCGTGCACGAGGTCGATGTCCTCGATGTCGAGCGCGATCGCCGATCCGATCCGGATGCCGCTGTAGAGCAGCAGCGTGATGAGCACCCGGTCGCGCTCGGCCGCCTGTCCCTTGGCCTCGGTCAGTACCTCGAGCAGCCGCGCCTGCTCGTCGGCGTGCAGGCCCTTCGGTGGCGGCGGTGCGCACCTGGCCCGCCGCAGTAGCCTGGCCGGGTTCGCGGCGACCAGGCCGGCCTCGTGGGCCCACCGGCTGAAGCAGCGGATGCTGGTGCGCATCGCGTTCGCGGACGATGCCTTCTTGCTCCCGCCGCGCGCGCTGCCGGTCGCTGCGTCGCTCGCCAGGAACGCGGCGATGGCGGCAGGGGTCAGCGACTCGATGTCGGCGGCGTGCTCGCCGCCGGCCAGCCAGGCGGCCAGCGCTCGGACGTGGCGTTCGTACTGCATGCGGGTGTGCACACTGCGGCCGTCGGCGCGCAGCTGGACTTGGAACTGCCCGAGGGCGTCTTGGAGGTGCATGGCCACATGCACGTCGGTCTCGGGCGGGACAGCAAGTCGGGTTGCGTCCGGTGTGGGTGTAATCCTTGGCAGGGCCAGGATCCGGGCAGAACGCCCGGGGTCACCGTTGAAACACCGTTGGTCAACGGTGGTGGCGGTCCGGGTGGCCTGCCGGGTGGGCGGGTCCGATTACCTCAAGAATGCGACGGTTACGACGATCCGCCGCCGCCCGAGTTTCGCGCGCGCAGCCCCTCCAAATCCCCCAACGCCGCCACCATCTCCCGCATGACCGGATCCTCCGGCTCCCCGCTCTCGCCGCGCCCGACGACGGCCTCGCCGAACTCCGCCCACCACTCATCGTCGAAGTCGTACTCGTCGTGTAGCCGCTCGATCCTGGCGTAGACCGCGCGCGCCCGCTCCTCGTTCGGGGGCTGCGCCAGGTAGTCGTAGAACCCGAGCACGTGCAGCCCAGCGCTACCGAACGCCGGCAGCGGCTCGTCACGCAGGAACTCGCAGCTGGTGACGTCGACGCCCTCGCTCGCCTTCACCTCCAGCGCGAGGCGCGCGATCGAGCTGACCGACAGGTCGTCACTCACGGCCTCGTGGTAGAGCTGCCTGCGGCAGCGATCGGGTGATGGCGGTAGTTCCTCGCCGCGCTCCAGCTTCTCGGCCGTCGCCTGCAGCAAGTGGATCGCGGTCAGGTAGTCCATCCTGTGCGGCGTGGACCTGAGGGCCCGGTCGATCAACTCGCGCGCGAGCAGCTGGTCCTCCGGCAGCCGGCCGGTCGACTGGAACTCCTCGAACGCCTGGTCGACGACCCACGGCGGCGTCGGGATGTTCGCGAGCCGCTGCTCCAGCTCGTCGAGTCGCTTCAGGTAGCGGGCGTTGCGCATGGCTTGGTTATCTCGCGACCCCCGCAGCCCGGTCAGCGGCCTGCTCGACGCGCGTGAGGCGCTGGTCGAGCTCCGTCAGCTCGATCGCCTTCATGCGCGCCTGCACCGCGCTGGTCAGCAGCCGCGCGGACTCGGCGTCGAGCTTGCCCTCGCAGATCCCCTGGATCAGCGTCTCGATGGCGTTGGTGCAGTCCTCGATCGCGCGCAGGCTCGGCACGTCGATCGCGAGCTGCTCGGGCAGGTTGGGCGCGTCGGCCGGCTTGCCCATGACGCGCTCGGCGACGAACCGTGCGGCACCGAGGTCGCCTTGCAGGGCCATAGCCATCGTCTTGCGCATCATCGCCTGGATGTGTTCGACCGTGACGGCCTCCTCGGCGGCACGGCGGAACTCGCACGCACGCCGTTGCGCACCGCCTGGTCCACCAGGGTTGCCGGCAGCGAAGCGGCCGCGATCGTCGCGTCCCTTCGCCTTCGATGACTTCTTCTTGGCGGCCATGGGTGGTCCTCCAGTCAGTCCTGCAGTCGTTCGCGCTCGACATCGGCGAAGGTCTGGTCGGTGCCGGCGAGCGTCGCCTCCTGCCCGGTTGCCGCCTGCCACCGCTTGATCGCGACGTCCACGAACGGCGGGCTGATCTCGATCGCTCGGCAGTGGCGGCCGGTCTTCTCGGCGGCGATCAGCTGTGCGCCGCTGCCGCTGAACGGCTCGAACACGATGTCGCCGGGCCTGGTGTGCTTCTTGATCGGGCGGGCGAATAGCTCTGTTGGTTTGGCCGTAGGGTGCCAGCCATCGGTGCTGCGCGCCTTGCCGTCGAAGTCGACCTCCCACACCGAGTCGTGGTCGTGCACGCCGTCGTGCTCGGGCTGGTTGCCTTTACGCCAACCCATGACGCAGGGCTCGTGGCGGAAGTGCCAGTAGACGCGACCGAACACCGACGCCGGCTTCACCCAGATGATCTGTTGGTGATCCAGCAGGCCGAGGTCACGCCAGATGCGTTGCAGGTCGCCGCAGCGCTTGTGCGCGTGCCAGCAATAGACGGCCGCCTTGTGGCCCAGCACGGCAAGCACGTTGGCGAACACCGCGCGGAAGAACGCGTCTGGGTCCTTGATCGACACCTCGTCGTAGCTGCCCGACCAGTCCTTGCCCGCGTCGTTCGGGCGCTCGCCGGTGTAGTCGACGCAGTAGGGTGGGTCTGTGGCGACAAGCGCGGCCTTGGAGCCGTCCATCACGCGGTGCACGTCGTCGAGGTTGGTCGAGTCGCCGCACAGGAGTCGGTGGTCGCCGAGTAGCCACAGGTCGCCGAGCTGGGCAACGGCCTGCTCCGGCGGCTCGTCGGGTCCTTCGTCGTCCAGGTCGCGATCGACGTGTTCCTCAGCGAGCAGATCGGCCGCCAGGCGGTCGATCTCCTCGGTGTCGAAGCCGACGCCGTCGAGCG
>JBERSB010000181.1:0-6971 GCA_041236755.1 Luminiphilus sp.
CGCAAGCTCGCGGGCGTCGACGGCCCGTCCTGGATGGCGTCGACGGCCTGCACGTCTTCGGGCAAGACGTTCGCGACCGCGCAGCGGCTGATCGCCGCAGGCGCGATCGACGCGGCGATCGTCGGCGGGCTCGACACGCTCTGCACGATGACGATGACGGGTTTCCACGCGCTGCAGGCCCTCGACAGCGCGCCGTGCCGGCCGTTCCGCGAGGACCGCAACGGCATCAGCATCGGCGAAGGCGGGGCGTTCGCGCTGGTCGAGCGCACCGGCGACGCGCGCGTCTTGATCGAGGGCATCGGCGAGACCTCCGACGCCTACCACATCTCTGCGCCGCACCCCGAGGGCCTCGGCGCGCAGGCGGCGATGCGCGAGGCGCTGCAGCGCGGCGGCAGGACGCCCGAGGACGTCGACCACGTCAACGCGCACGGCACCGGCACGCGGCTCAACGACACCGCCGAGGCCAACGCGATCCAGTGCGTGCTCGGCAAGGACGTGCCGACGGTCTCCACCAAGGCATACACCGGCCACACGCTCGGCGCAGCCGCCGCGATCGAGCTCGCCTTCTCGGCCTGCGCGATCGAAGAAGGCTGGATCCCGCAGGCGCTCGGCGAGGGCCCGGTCGACCCCAAGATCGAGCTGAAGATCCCGACCGAGAAGACCGCGGGCACCTACCGACGCGTGCTGAGCAACTCGTTCGCGTTCGGCGGCAACAACGTCTCGCTGCTGGTGGCAGCTCCATGAGCCCGCTCCGCGTAGCCGTGACCGGCGTCGGCCTCTGGATGCCGCGCTACGCAGGTGCGGGCGCTTGGGCGGAGCGCGCGCCTGCGACCGACGAAGAGCCCGCCAAGCCCAAGGGCGAGGCGTTCGACCGGATCAACCGGCGCCGGGCCAGCCAGATGGGCCGCGCGATCGGCGACGCCACGGCCGAGGCGCTCGCGCAGGCCTCCGTCGAGCCGCACACCACGCCGGTGATCGTCGGGTCCTCGATCGGCGAGGCCTCGGCGATGATCGGGCTGCTCGACCAGATGTGGCGCGCCGACGAGCCGATGTCGCCCGCGGTGTTCACCGTGAGCGTGCACAACGCCGCCAGCGGGCTGCTGTCGATCTCGATGAAGAACAAGGGCTACACGACCTCGATCGCGGCCGACTACGACACGCCGGCTGCCGCGCTGCTCGAGGGCATCGGCCTGCTGGCGACCGGCCATGACGCGGTCTGCTGCGTCTGCGCCGACGAGGACTCGCCGCGCAGCCTGCTCGAGCACGCGCCGCACTGGGACATGCTCGCGGGCGCGGTCGTGCTGCGGAACGAGGGCGCCCCGGGCGCGCTCGCGACGCTGCACGTCGACATCGGGGGTGAGGGCGACCTGGCGCCCGCCGACGCGCCCGAGAACTTCGCCCACAACCCGCAGGTCGGGATCCTGGACCTGATCGACGCGGTCCAGCGCGGCGCGCGCGGCGCGCTGCGCCTCGACCGCGGCAAGGGGCGCGGCTACCTCGCGCACCTGCAGCCGTGATGCGCGCGCTCCCCGACGTCACCGAGCTGGTCCCGCACCAGCCGCCCGTGCTGGCGGTCGAGCGCCTCACCTCGTGGGAGCAGGAGCACGCCGTCGGCGAGCTGACGATCCGAGCCGACAACCCGCTGCTGCGCGACGGCAAGGTCGAGACCGTGATGGCGCTCGAATACATGGCGCAGTGCGTCGCGGCGTGCCTCGGCATGGAGGCCTACGTCGGCGGCGGCGGGGTCCGCGTCGGCATGGTCATCGCCTGCCGGCAGATGAAGATCACAGCGCCCCACCTGCTGCTCGGCCGCACCTACGTGGTCACCGCCGACCAGGTGCGGGGCACCGACGCCATCAGCCACTACGACGGCGCCATCACCACCGCCGACGGTGAGCCGGTCGCGACCTGCACGATGACGCTCGTGCACGGCGAGAAGCCGCCGGAGTGAGCGCCGCGGTCAGCGGCAGACGAACAGCCACGTCGTCGCGTCGAGCTCTTCGGCCTGTGCGATGCGCAAGCCTGCGCCCTGGATGAGCCGGCGCAGCTCGGGCTTGCGACGCTCACGCCCGCCGCACAGCACACGCATCTCCAGGTCGAGCAGCCGCGCGAGGTCCGGGCGGTTGTCCGGCGCGAGCACGGCGTCCAGCACCAACACCCTGCCGCGCTCGGCGCGGGCGCGCGCGCAGTTGCCTAGGATGCGGGCCGCGTCGTTGTCCGACCAGTTGTGCAGCACGTGCTTGAGCACGTAGAGGTCCCCGCCTGCGGGCACGGCCTCGAGGAAGTCGCCCGCGACCGCTTCGATGTGCACAGGCAGGCGCAGCCGCGCCGCCTCGACGACGTGCGGCAGGTCGAAGAGCACGCCCGCCGCGCCGGGGGCGTCCGCCGTGAGCGACTCGAGCAGCGCGCCGCGCCCCCCGCCCACGTCGACGATGCGCGCGACGCCGGACAGGTCGACGCGGCCGCGCAACCGCGCGGCCTCGCGGCGCGTGAACGCGTCGATCGCCGCGTCGTATTCGGCGGCCGCGGTCGGGTCGCCCGCGAGGAACCCGTAGAGCGACGCGCCGACCGCGCGCGCCAGCGGCGGCGTCGGGTCCGTGTCCCGCATGCTGTCTCGCAGCCTGGACCAGCCGTCCCACTGCGCGCGGGACCCCAGGAACGCCGCGAGCGCGCCGAGGCGGTCGCTGCACAGCTGTTCGCCCCGCGCGGTCAGCACGAAGCAGCCGGGCTCGGCCTCCTCGAGGCACCCCAGCCCCGCTGCCGCACGCACGAGGCTCTCCAGGTCCGCGCGGTCACAGCCGGGGTGCGACGCGAGCGTGTCCAGGTCGCAGACCCCGCGCTCTTGCAGCACGTCCGGCACGCCGACCGCTGCGAGCGTCGACAGCACCTGCGCGCGGTGCTTGCCGCCGAGCTCGTAGAGCAGCCAGTCCGCGTCGCGGTCCGGCGCCGGCCCCTGCGACCCGGCGTCCGCCACCCCTAGACCGGGGCCGAGGCGGCCAGCAGCTCGCGCGCCTTGTCGGCCTCCGGGTGGCGCGGCTGGCGACCGAGCGTGCGCTCGACGTCGCGGGCCATCTTGGTCAGGGGCTCGCGACGCGCGCGGCCGATCTTGGCTTCGCCCTCGATGCGGTGCGGCGTGACGGTCACGCCGATCTCGTGCCAGCCGCTCTTCTCGAGCAGCACCTTGGCGTGCTCTGGGCCGATCTGCTGGACCGTGCGCAGGACGAGCTCGCCGACGGCCTGCTCTCCCTGCTCCAACCGCAGCCGCATCAGGTCCAGGGTCTCCTCGAGCGTGTAGCGCTCGCCGGTCGACACGTGCGCGTCGACCAGGATCGACGGGTAGTGCGGCGCGCCGATGAACTCCTGGCGCTGCTCCTCGGGAACCAGCTCCGCCCACTCCTTCAAGAAGCGCTGCATGAAGTTGCCGAGCTCCAGGAAGCGCGTGCCGACCTCCCCGTAGGGCTGGTAATCCTCGGCCGAGAGCTTGTAGACGCCCTGGTGCACGAGGTGGCACGTGAACGACCAGTAGAGCATGTTGTCCCAGAACACCTTGGTCGCCATCGCCGACGGGTGGCCGTAGACCGCCTGCGCTTCCTTGTAGAGGTCCGCGCAGCCGTTGAACAACGAGCGGTAGAGCAGGTTGAGGTGCTGCGACTTGGCCTGCAGGTCCTCGCCCGCGCGCTCGGCTCGGATCATCTCGACGGTGAAGTGGTTCGCCGTCGCGATGAAGTCGGTGCCCGGGCTGTAGAGCGGGTCCACGAACGCGCCGGCCTCGCCGACGAGCGCCCAGCGGTCCGGCGACCAGCAGCGGGCGACGTTGTGGCTGAAGCCCTTGAGGCACAGGAAGTCGACCGCCTCGTACTGCTCGCACAGCGCCGCGAGGTGCGGTTCGTGCTCGCGCAGGAAGTCCATCGTCGCGTCCAGCCCCTGGATCGGGCCGGTGCCGTGCGGGTCGTCGTGGATGACGAGGCCCACGCTGGTGTAGCCGGTCGACAGCGGGATCAGCCACGCCCAGTAGCCGTGTCCCATGAAGTGGTTGGTCGAACGCCACCGCTCGGTGTTGCAGGGCCGCTCGTGCCACTCGGTCTCGCTCTTCGGGACCATGTCCTCGAGGTCGACCTTGCCCTTGACCCGGAACCAGCTGGCATGCGCCTGGTGCGGCGAGCCGCGCGTCGTCTTCATGCGCTTGCGCAGCAGGGCCTGGCGGCCGGTCGCGTCGACCACCCAGCGGGCCCGCAGCTCGCCCTCGACCGCACCCGAGTAGCAGACGCGGTGCAGCTCGTCGCTGCCGCTCGGCGCCAGCTCGACGTCACCGACCTTGGCGCCCTCGATCATCGTGACGCCGTCTTCGACGTTCATCTCGCGCAGGTCGTTCTCGATCTTGCCGCGGTCCATCTGGTAGCTGCGCACCACCGGCTCCGAGCACGGACCGATCTCCATCCGCTCGTGCAGCGGCAGCTTGCCGCCGCCCGGGACGAACCGCAGGCCGAGCTTCACCAGGTGCTGGTCGAGCAGGTCGTCCTTGAGGCCGAGCGCCTCGAGGTACTGGCAGCCGAGCTCGACCGACGACTCCCCCACCTTGTGGGCCGCGTCGGGCAGCGGCCGCGCCATGCGGTCGATCACGGCGACGCTGAGCTCGGGCATTTCCTGGCGGAGATGGCGCGCCAGCAGCAGGCCGGCGAAACCACCACCACAAATGACGACGTCCTGGGTGGACGGCAAGGTCTGTTGGGACATAGGGTGCAGATCGTTGACGGGCCCGGGACATGCCGGCCGCGCGAGTCATGGTAGCGACAGCCACTAGTCGGTCCAGCCCGGTCGGCGGCCCGGTGCACGTAGGCCGGCAGGCCGCCGTGCTGGTCACGGTCGCCGTCTACTCGGTGCTGGCGCCGTTCGGCTACGCCGTGCTAGCACTGCTGTGTCTCGTCTGGCGGCGCGACCCCGTCCGCCGGGCCCGACGGCTCCAGACGATCACCTCGCGCGCCTACCGCCTGATGCACGGCTGGCTGCGCCTGACCCGCCTCGTCGACTTCGACTGGCGCAGCGGCGCAGACCAGCTGCCGCGCGGCGCCTGCGTCGTGGTCGCCAACCACCCGACGCTCGTCGACGTGACCGCGATCACCGCCGCGCTCGGCGGCGCCATCTCCATCGTCAAGCCGGGCCTCTACCGGCGCGCGATGATCCGCCCGCTCTTGGTAGGCCTCGGACACGTCGAGGGACCCGGCCCCGATCCGATCCGCGCCGGCCGCGTCGTCGACGACGTGGTTCGGCACCTCGAGTGGGGCATCCCGGTGGTGATCTTCCCCGAGGGCACGCGGTCGCCGCCCGGCGGGCTGCAGCCCTTCGGGCGCGTCGCGTTCGAGATCGCCTGCCGCGCGCAGGTTCCGCTGGTGTCGCTCGGGATCACCTGCGCGCCGGTCTATTTGTCCAAGGAGCGCGGGCCGTTCCGGCCGCCGACGCGCACGCCCGAGCTCCGGATCGAGGTCCTCTCTGTGGACCGACCCGATGGGTCGACGAACAGCCGCGCGCTGCGGGCCGACTGCGAGGCGCGCTACCGCGCATGGACCGACGAGGTTGCGGACGGCACATCTGGCTCCTAGCATCTGCGCACAAAGGACCCCGCATGTCAGAAGAACAGCTAGCCGCCCGCATCAAGGAGATCATCGTCGAGACCCTCGCCCTCGAAGATGTGGAGCCCGCGAGCATCGAGACCGACGCGCCGCTGTTCGGCGAGGGCCTGGGCCTGGACTCGATCGACGCCCTCGAGCTGGCGCTCGCGTTCCACAAGGAGTTCGGCGTGCGGACGCAGGAGAACGACGAGAACAACCGCCAGTACTACCACTCGGTCGGTTCGCTCGTGAAGTTCATCACCGACAAGCAGGCCGAGTCGGCCGCGTCGGAGTCCTGAGCCGGGGCCGTCCCCTCCCCGCGCCGCACTTCGAGGGCTGTACGTGAAGGTCTGGGCGATCCTGCTGCGAGCCACCGCCGCAGCGGCGCTGGTCGCGTACCCCGCGTTCGTCTGGATCGGCCTCACGTCGGGATCCCCGCGCACCGTAGCGATCGTGCTGAGCGCGCTGATGGTGCCCGCGCTGGTGCTGCGCAAGCGGCGCGGCGATGCCGAGAGCAACCTGCGAGGGCTCGCGGTCGTGCCGGCCACGATCCTCGCGATCCTGCTGGTCGCGGCCGTGCTCGACGGCACCGCCTACATCCTGGCGACGCCGGTCGCCGCCAACGCGGTGCTGCTGGCCTCGTTCGGAGTCTCGTTGCGCGCCGGCAGCAGGCCGATGATCGAGCGGTTCGCTCGCCTGCAGGAGCCCGACCTGTCCCCACCCAAGCAGGCGTGGTGCCGCATGTGGACGTGGATCTGGTGCGCGTTCTTCGTCGCGAACGGCGCCGCTGCCGCGGCGCTCGCGCTCTACGCCGACATGAAGTGGTGGGCCTTCTACAACGGGTTGCTGGCGTATGCGTTGATCGGCTGCCTGTTCGCGATCGAATGGCTGCTGCGGCGCGTTCGCTTCCCCGACCTTCGGGGGCGCAAGGCTGAAGCCCCCCGCTCCTGAAGACATGCTGCTCGAAGACTGGATCCGCCTGCAGCCGGGCGAGCGCGAAGACCTGCTGCGCGACGCGCGGCGCGTCGCAGCACAGCTGCCGCCTGCTACCGGTCCTGGCCGCACGGTCGCGCTCGCGTTCGGCCGCGACCTGCGCGCGTTCCGCGCGAGCATCGTCGCGTGCTGGCTGCGGGGCTACGGCGCCGCGGTCGTCGAGAACGACCTCCGCGAGCGCATCATGCCGGTGCTGGAGCACCCTTCGGTCGATCACCTGCTGCACGACACCGGCTCGGGACGCGCGATCCAGGTGCCTGCGCTGCTCGCGGGCGACGCCGAGCCGGGCGAGGACGCGCCGGCCGAGCTGCGGGGCCCTGCGCCGTCGCCGATGCTGCTCGTGCACGTGCAGGACGACGACGGCGACGTGAC
>JBERSB010000182.1:0-7923 GCA_041236755.1 Luminiphilus sp.
ACCCGGTTGGCGCCCTTCTCCTTGACGATGCGCGCCGCGTCGACGATCGAGCCGCCGGTCGACACCATGTCGTCGACGAGCACGACGTCGTGGCCGGCGACCTCGCCGATCATGTTCTCGATCACCGTCTGCTCGCCGCTGATGCGGCGCTTGTCGATGATCGCGAGGTCGCACTCGAGGTCCTTGGCGTAGGCCCGGGCGAGCTTGGTGCCGCCGATGTCCGGCGAGACGATCTTGATGTTCTGGGCGCCCAGCTGGCGCACGCGCTCGATCATCACCGGGCGCGCGTAGAGGTGGTCGACCGGGATGTCGAAGAAGCCCTGGATCTGCGCGGCGTGCAGGTCGACGGTCACCACGCGGTCGTAGCCCGCGGAGACCAGCATGTTGGCCACCAGCTTGGCGTTGATCGGGACCCGGCCCTCGTCCTTGCGGTCCTTGCGGGCGTAGCCGAAGTACGGGATCACCGCCGTGACGCGGTCGGCCGACGCGCGCCGCAGGCAGTCGGCGAACGCCAGCAGCTCGAACAGGTTGTCGTGCACCGGCGGGCACGTCGGCTGGATGACGAACACGTCGGCGCCGCGCACGTCGCACTCGAGCTTCAGGTTGATCTCGCCGTCGGGGAACCGCGCGAGCGAAGCCGCGCCCAGCGGCACCCCCATGAACGAGCAGATGTCCTGGGCGAGCCGCGGGTGCGACGTCCCGCTGAATACGCGGAGGCGCTCTCCTCGAATCGTCATGACTTCGTCTCTCCCTTCGCGGGCGGCAGCTCCCGCTGGCGCTGGTAGCGGGCCGGCACGCCGAGCCACAGCTCGCGGGCCTGGATGTTGGAGCCCGGCTTCACGACCGCGCCCGCCGCGGTCATGGCACCTTCGCCGACGTCCGCGGGCGCGCACAGCACGGTCCCGCTGCCGATGAACGCGTCGGCTCCGATCGTGGTCCGGTGCTTGTTCACGCCGTCGTAGTTGGCGGTGATCGTGCCGCAGCCGATGTTGGCGCGGGCACAGACGGTCGCGTCGCCGAGGTAGGTCAGGTGCTTGGCCTTGGCGGCGGGGCCGAGGTGCGCGTTCTTGGCCTCGACGAAGTTGCCGAGCGCCGCGCCGTCCTCGAGCACCGTGCCGGCCCGGAGGTGCGTGAACGGCCCGAGCTCGCACCCGCGCCCGATCCGGCAGCCGGCGCCGATCACCGTGCCAGGCAGGATCACCGTGTCGCCGCCGATCTCGACGCCCTGGTCGATCCAGGTCGCCGACGGGTCGAGGATCAGCACGCCGTTGCCGAGGTGCTCGAGCAGGATGCGCTCCTGCATGACGCGCTGCACAACCGCGAGGTCCGCGAGCGAGTTGACGCCCTGCACCTCGGCGATGTCGTCGGCCTCCATCGTCGGCAGCAGCTCTCCCTGCGAGACGAAGTCGGCGATCACGTCGGTCAGGTAGAGCTCGCCCTGCGCGTTGTTGGCCTGCAGGTTGGCGAGCGCAGGGCGCAGCTTGTCGCTGTCGAAGCAGTAGAAGCCGCAGTTGATCTCGTCGATGCCGAGCTCCTCTTCCGAGCAGTCCTTGTGCTCGCGGATGCCGACGAAGCGGCCTTCCGCGTCACGAAGGATGCGGCCCATGCCGGTGGCGTCGTCGGGATACGCGGTCAAGGACGAGCACGCGGCGTCGCCACGCAGCGAGCGGAGCTCGGAGAGCGTCGCGGCGGTCATCAGCGGGCAGTCGCCGTAGATGACGATCACGTCGCCGACGAAGCCGTCGAGCGCCTGCATGCCGACCTGCACCGCGTGCCCCGTGCCCTTGGGCGCGCCCTGGTCGACGAAGTCGAGTCGGGCAAAGCGCCCGGCGAGCGCCTGCTCGAGCGACGCCTGCACCTTCTCCTTCTGGTTGTGGAGCACCACGACCGCGCGCTCGGGCTCGAGCGCGGCCGCCGCGAACATCGCCGAGGACGCCAGGGTGCGTCCGCACAGCGGCAGCAGCACCTTCGGCATGCTGACCTTGGTCCGCTTGCCCATGCCGGCGGCGAGGCAGATCACGGCGAGCGGGCGCGACATCGGAGGCGGGTGGAGCGGGTCGGGGGAAGAGAAAGGGGGCGAGGATTGTGCGGATCCGCCCCAGGGCGGTCAAGGCCGGAGACCCTCGGCGGCGGCATCCCGCCGGCCCCGACCGCTCCTGCAACGAGGCGGGGCGGCCCGCGGCCGCGCGCACGCCCCCTCCGCTCAGAACTGCTCGATCTCGCAGTTCGTCCGGAACCAGCCCGTCAGCGGGTCGAGCCCGACGGCCTGGAAGCGCATCTGCTGCCCCTGGAGCAGCCAGTTCGGCACGTTCTGGTAGAGCCAGGTCTTGCTCGGCGTCCCGATCGCGCCCGTGCCCGAGAACGAGATCCCGCCGAAGACGCCGATGCCGTCCTCGAGCGTGATCGTCAGCGCGTAGCCCGGGTCCGTGCAGATCGGGCCGATCGGCGTCGGCAGCGTCGGCGAGCCCGGGTAGGACATGAACAGCATGTAGGGGACCGTGGCCGGAAGCGCGTCGGTCTGGTTGACGACGCTCACGACCAGCAGCGTCGTCGAGCTGACGATGCCCGTCACCGAGAGCTTGCGCGCGAACAGGTCGTAGCTGCCGTCGGTCTGCGAGCCGGGCGTGCTCGCCGTGACGGTCAGCGGACCGCCCGCAGTGCCGTTCGCGGTCACGATCGTGGACGCGAAGCCGTTCGAGTCGGCCGTGACCGGGTTGCTCGTCGACAGTGAGTGGCCGCCCGTGACGGTGAAGTTGACCGTGCCGCCGGGCAGCGGGTTGCCCGAGGTGTCGAGCACCTGCGCGACGATCGGCTGCGCGAACGTCTCGCCGTGCGGGCCGATCTGGTCGCCGCCGCTGACCGCCACGACGCTGTTGGTCGGGCCGAGCGCGCGGATGCGACGCAGGAAGCCGCCGCTCGTCGCATAGGTGCCAGGGTGCTGCAGGTAGTAGAGGGCGCCGTCGGGGCCCATCCGCATCGCCGTGCAGCCGTTGAAGCCCGTGCCCCACGACGCGGCCGAAGGCTGGCCGGGGACCTGCGGGGCCGGGCCCCACACGCCGTTGGTCTTCTTTAGACGGCGCAGCTGGCCCGCGAAGTAGTCGTGGTAGAAGGCGTCGCCCTCGTAGCCGGCGCCGAAGTCGAACGGCGTGCCGGCGTTGCGGTAGATCGGGCCGCCCATGATCGAGTTCCACGAGCCCGAGGTCTCCTGGGCGATCGGCCCGACCAGCCCCGGCGGCGTCGCGCCGCCGCAGCTCGAGTAGTTCAGGTTGCCCTCGCGCCACGGCCAGCCGAAGTTGACCAGCTGCAGGTTGCCCGCCTGGTAGACGTACTCGCTGTACTCCTCGGCAGAGACCTGGCCGACGTCGCCGAGGTAGCAGTTGCCGGTCGCCTGGTCGATCTCCATGCGGAACGGGTTGCGCAGCCCGTAGGCGATCACCAGCTGGCTCCAGCCGGTCGCCGCGCTGTTCGGGTTGTCCCCCGGATCCAGCGTCGAGTAGCTCGGCTCGGTGCCGCTCGCACCGGCCGGCAGCGCCGCGACGTTCATGCGCAAGAGACAGCCGCTCTTCGAGTTGAGGTTCTGCGCGGTGCAGGCGTTGGCGTCGTCGCCGATCGACAGGTAGAGCATGCCGTCGGGGCCGAAGCGCGCCGAGCCGCCGTTGTGGTTGAACTGGAAGTCCGGCGACGTCGCGACGATGACGCGGCGCGACGAGAACGAGAAGGACAGGTTGGTGCTGTTGGGGTTCGCGAGGTCGCCCGTGCAGGCCACCCGGTCGAGGTGCATGTAGCTGTCCGACGTGCTCGACCACCAGACGTAGAGGTAGCCGTTGGTCGCGAAGTTCGGGTCGGCCTCGACGCTCAGCAGCCCGCGCTCGCTGCCGGTCTGGACGCCGGACACCGTGCCGATCTGCTGCAGGCCGACGCCGTCGGCGTAGACGTGCACCGCGCCGCCGCGGTTGGCGACGACGACGCGGCCGTCGGGGAGGAACGTGAAGTCGTTGCCTGCCTGCAGCCCCGACGACACCAGCGTGTCGACGGTGAAGTTGGTCGGCAGGTTCTGCGCGAGCGCGACGGTCGAGAGCGACATCCCGACAGCGGCGACGAAAGAGACGAATCGGAGCATCATCGAAGACCTCTGCCGCGGTCCGGCGACCAGGGGGCGAGGGCGGGCGCCGAGCAGCAGACCAACCAGTCTACCGGGCGATCCGCCTCTTGGCAGGGGCGTTCTGGTGCCGGCCGGGCCTGGGCAGCGCCTCCGGCTCGCAGTCCCGCGACGCGCCTGTGCGGTCAAGCCCGCCCCGCCGAGGAGCCGATCGACTCCAATGGCATGGGCCACATCGTCTTCGCAGCGCCGGACATCCGCAGGTTCCACCTGCACGAGCGGCTGCGACGCGAGCTGATCCGCCGCGGCCACCGCGTCTCGATCCTGTGCACGGAGCGCGACCGCGCCACGTTCTGGCAGGCGCAGGCGAGCGACGCCGCGCTGCTCTCGCCCGACCGCCGCACCGCGGCAGCGAGCGACGCCGAGCTCACGGCGACCCTCGAGGGCATGGGCATGCGCGAACGACGGCGCGCGGCACAGCGCACCCTGGGAGCCGCGCGCCGCTGGCTCGAGCGCGAGCGCCCGGACCTGCTGCTGTTCGGCGGCGAACGCTCCCCCGCGCACGCCGCGCTGCAGTTCGCCGCGCGGACCGTCGGCTGCGCGGTGCTGTGGGTCGGCGACGGGCTGCTCCCCCACACGATGCAGGTCGACGCGCGCGGCGTGGACGGCGACGCGAGCTGCCGGCGCTGGCGGCCGGCCGACTACCGCGTCGTCACCCCCGACGAAGCGTTCCTGCAGGCGAGCCTCGCGCACGCGCTGGCGATGGCGGAGCCGACGAGCCTGCCGCGCGCCGACATCCACGTACCGCTGGCGTCCCGCCGCCTCCTGGACGCAGGCGCCTACGCGCTGCAGGGCCGGCTGCGGAGGTGCTGGCGCGCGCTGGCAGGCTGGCAGCAGGCGCTGCCGCAGCCGACGCTTGGCGCCGCGACACCGCTCGAGGTGTCGGCGCGGCCACCCTACGTCGCCGTGCTGCTGCAGGCCGCGCGCGACCCGCGCTTGCAGTTCGACGCCGGTGTGGCGCCGACGCCCGAACAGCTGCTCAGAGCAGCGCGGCGCGCCGCCGACGCCGTCGGCGCCGGCCTCGTCGCGGTGCTGCCACCCGGCAGGAGCGGGCGCAGGATGCGCGCGCTCGCGCGCAGGGTGCCCGGAACCGACGTGCTGGAGAGCCGGCTCGGGCCGGTCGTCGCCGCGACCGCAGCGGCCGTCGTCACCGTCAACCACCCGCTGGCGGCCGTAGCACTGCTGGCCGGGACCCCGGTCGTGAACACGGGGCGCGCGCTCTCCGACCTACCCGGCGTGACGACGACCGCGACCCGGGCCGCCGTCCCGGCGGCGGGCCCCGCGGCGTGCCGCCGCGGACGGCCGGCGCTGCGCAGGCGCTTCCTCACCTGGCAGCTGCGCTACGGACACCTGTGGTGCTCTCCCAGTTCCCCCAACCACAACGGCGTCCTCGGACTCGCGCAGGCGGTCGAGCGCTCCCTCGAGCGGGGCGCGGACACGCCAGACGAGCGGCCGCGCTACCGACCCGGCCCGACGTGGCCGCTCGCGAGGTCCTAGCAAACCCGCCGCGGCACACGTGAGCCTGCGATCGCGGCGAGGCGATCGCAGCCGGCTCCCTACTGCGCGATCGCGTTCTTGATGACCGCGCTCTTGGCGATCGGCTTGTTGCGCGGCTTGCGCTGCGCCAGAAGCTCCCGCGTCAGGGTCTCCTGCAGATCCTTGTCCGCAGCAGCGCTGCCCTCGGCCAGCTTGGCCTCGAGCTCCTTGGCCGCAGCAGCGTTGGGGCAGGTCATGCGCTGAGCTTGCGCTGCAGCGTCATGGTGGCGGGCGCCGGACTGCACCGCGACGAGGCGCGTGCCGTCGTGCGTCGTGACCATCGCACCCTCGGGCACCTCCATCCAGTCACCGCGGGCGACCACGTTCGCGCGCTCGGACCAGCGGTCTCTGGCCTGCGGATCGATCGGCCGCGCGTCGTCCAGCAGGTAGGTCGGCGTGACGTCGTAGTGCTTGCAGAGCGCGAGGAGCATCGGCAGCGTGGGCTGCGAGCGGCCCTGCTCCAGGTGCGACATCGTCGCAGGGCGCACACCCAGGGTCTTGGCGGTGACGCCCTGGGCCTCGCGCTTGAGGCGAGTGCGAAGATAGAAGAGCTTGAGGTGCAAGCGCTGCATGGAAGGAAGGGAGGGACGGGGTTGCAGAGAAAAGAACGGGTTGCGCCGCACCGCTAAAGATGAGCGCGATCAGGAACTGCGAAAGTCTAACACTGCCCCCAGAACTCAGGTCGGCGTCGCAAATGGTAGTGTCTCAAAGCGATTCCGGGCGGCGGGAAACCGCCATACCATTGGACGCCGCGATCGGCGATTCTGTTCGGTAGCACTGCGAACACCCTACGACGAATTCGCCAATCCCGCCCAGGAGCCGCACGCCCGCATGGAAGTCCGCATCGCGCCCGCAGACGACGGCAGCGTGCCCGAAGCCGCCCGCCGTTACGGTCTGGCGATCGCAACGTCGGACGAGCCAGATGCTTGGCAGTTGGTCCGGCGCGGCGGCAGGTGGCGCCTGCGGGCGCCTGCGGCCGACGGCAGCTACGAGGTCTCTGCCGACCCGTCCGATGGCGTCGTAGCACGCCGATTGGCTACGGCCCGGCGGACCGACCCGCTTCCCAGGGCCGTGGGCATGCATCGCCGCCGGGTCCCCCACGTCGTCGACGCGACCGCGGGCCTCGGCAGAGACGCCCTGGTGCTGGCGCGCCTCGGCTGCGAGGTCACCGCGCTGGAGCGCGTGCCGGCGCTGTGCATGCTGCTGCAGGCCGCCGCCGAGGCGTGCGGCGCGGACATCACCGTGCACCGCGCCGAGGCCACCGCTTGGCTCGAGGCGCAGGCACAGAGCGGCGCGCGGCCTGCGGTCGTCTACCTCGACCCGATGTTCGCCGAGGCCGGCAAGGCGCAGGTGCAGAAGGAGATGCAGGCCTGCCGCGCGCTCGCGGGCGCCCCAGCGGACGCTCCGGCCCTGCTCGCGGCCGCGCGCGCAGCCGCCTCGGAGCGCGTCGTGGTCAAGCGGCATCCGCAGCACCGGCCGCTCGCCGACGACGTGTCGTTCGAAGTGCGCGGCGACCGCGTGCGCTTCGACGTCTACCTGTCTGCGTGAGGTGCTCTGTCGCGCAGCGAGTCGCGACGGAACGCCAGCGCGGTGAACGCGCCCACCGTCACCCGGCCCACCTCCTGCGCGCCGACCAGCGCGACGAACGCGTCGACCTCGTGCGCGCGCAGCCCGCTGACCACCAGCGGCGCCGGCCCCCGCCACAGCGCCAGGATGTCCGGCAGCGCTGCCGTCAGCTCTTCGCCGGTCATGTTGGCGACGACCTGCTCGCACGGCGCGAGCGCGGTCGCGCCGCCCTGCACGACCCGCGCGCCCGGCAGCAGCGCGCGGGCAGCGGCGACCGAGGGCCCGTCGATGTCGCAGGCCTCGAGCTGCGCCACGCCGCGGACCTGGGCGTAGAGCGCCAGCACGCCCGAGCCGCAGCCGACGTCGGCGACGCTCGAAGGCGCGCTCCACGCGCGGTGCAGCATCAGCAGCGCGGCCTGCGTGCTCGCGTGCTCGCCGCTGCCGAACGCGCCGCCGCGCGGCACGATCAGCTCGACGCCACGGAACCCTGCCGGCCGTTCGATCCACGGCGGCCGCACCAGCAGGTCGTCGGCGACGAAGATCGCGCCGTCGTCTTCGAGCCCGGTGATGGTGAAGTCCGTCGCCGCGACCACGCGCTCCTCGACCGCGCAGTCGAGCGCTGCGGGCAGCGCAGGCGCACAGCCGACCATCCAGACCACGTG
>JBERSB010000183.1:0-3863 GCA_041236755.1 Luminiphilus sp.
TCGCTGACCTACATCTTGGGCGGCCTGAACAGCGTCGCCTGGGGACGCGCCGGCCACGGCACGATCGGCTACTGAGTCCACGCTACTGGGTCGACGCTACTGGGCCCGCACTACTGGGCCCGCACTACTAGGCCGGCGCGCGGAGGGACGGTTGGGCGACACACGGCGACCACGCCGGGATCACTGCGGCGCGCTCGCAGCGAAGATCCCCTCCTTGGCGCTCTCGACGATCCTCGCGACGCCCGGGTGCCGGATCTTCCGCTCTGGCGAGATCGCGTAGAAGCGCTCGCGTACGCTCTCGAGCTCGCTGATCGGAAGATCCGGCACCCGGGCGTCGCGCGCATCGTCGAGAGCGCCAAGGAGGGGATCTTCGCCGCGAGCGCGCCGCAGTGATCCCGGCGTCGTCGCCGTGCGTCGCCCAACCGTCCCTCAGCTCGCGGGCCCAGTAGCGCGGGCCCCGTAGCGCGGGCCCAGTAGCGCGGGCCCCGTAGTGCGGGCTCAGTAGCCGATCGTGCCGTGGCCGGCGCGTCCCCAGGCGACGCTGTTCAGGCCGCCCAAGATGTAGGTCAGCGAGATCGACTGCTGGTAGAACGACGTGCCGGCCAGCGCCGGCGCGTTCGGGATCACGAGTGAGCTCTGCACGGTCGCGCTGCTCGTCGCGCCCATCGGCATCAGCGCGACGGTGTCGAGCGAGACGCGCAGCTGGCCGCAGTGGCCCCAGATCGAGTGCGGCAGCGCGACACCCTGGAACGTCGTATTGGAGAGCCCGGTCGCGAACAGGCGGAGGTTGCAGAGGTAGCTGCAGGTGCCGTTCGACGTCGCGACGGACGCCGTGAACGTGGTCCCGATGCGCGGCAGGTTCGTGGCCGCGTGGGTCACCGCCGGGCTGAACGGGCTGCAGCCGACGGTGCCTGCGGCGCCGAAGTAGCTGTAGGACGCCGACTGGCCGGCCGCCGCACCCGTGAGCACGGGCAGGGTCGCGGCAACCGAGGTGAGAGCGCGGAGCAGCATGCATCGACGTCGCCGAAGGCGACACGGCAGCAGCATAGCAAAGTCGCCAGCGGCCTCGCTCAGCGCGCGAGCCTGGCGAGGTCGGCGACGCGGTTCATCAGCGCGTGCAGCTCGGAGAGCAGCGCGTGGCGGTTCTTACGCAGCGCCTCGTCGTCGGCGTTGACCATCACCGCCTCGAAGAACGCGTCGACCGGACCTTTGAGCGCGGCGCAGGCGGCCAGCGCGGCCTTGTAGTCGCCGCCGTCGAACTTGGGTCCGGCTGCCGCCGCTGTGCGCTGCAGCTCGGCGTGCAGCGCCTTCTCCTGCTCGTCCTGCAGCAGGCCTGGGTCGGCGGCGCCGAACGGCCCCTCCTCGCTCTTCTTCAGGATGTTGCCGATGCGCTTGTTGGCGGCAGCGAGCGACTCGGCTTCGGGCAGCTCGGAGAACGCGCGCACCGCGCTCAGCCGCGCGTGCACGTCGGCGAGCCGCTGCGGGCGCAGGCTGACCACCGCGTCGATCTCCTGGGCGGTGTAGCCCTGGTCCTTGAGCGATGCGGCGAGCCGGTCGAAGAAGAAGTCCTGCAGCTTGTCCGCGGGGTCCTCGATCTTGTCGCCGAAGACCGGCGCCGCCAGCTCGATCAGCTGGTCGAGCCGCAGCGGCAGCTCGCGCTCGACCAGCATGCGGATCGTGCCGAGCGCGTGGCGGCGCAGCGCGAACGGGTCCTTGTCGCCCGTCGGCACCTGGCCGATGCCGAACAGGCCGACCAGCGTCTCGAGCTTGTCGGCGAGCGCGACCGCCACGCCGACCTGGTGGCGCGGCAGCTCGTCGCCGGCGAAGCGCGGCTTGTAGTGGTCCTCGATCGCGTCCGCGACGACGTCGGGCTCGGCGTCGTGGCGCGCGTAGTAGCCGCCCATGATCCCCTGCAGCTCAGGAAACTCGCCGACCATCTCGGTCAGCAGGTCGGCCTTCGCCAGCTGTGCCGCGCGGCCGCACTGCTGCGCCAGCTCGTCGTCGCCTAGCAGCGCGCCGATGGCCATGGCCAGCTTGCGCACGCGCTCGATGCGCTCGCCCTGGCTGCCGAGCTGGTTGTGGTAGACGACCTTGTCGAGGCCGGGGAGGCGCTCCTCGAGCGTCTTCTTCTGGTCGGTCTCGTAGAAGAACTTGGCGTCGGCGAGCCGCGGCCGCACGACGCGCTCGTTGCCGCCGATCACCTCGCTCGGGTCGTCGGGCGTGATGTTGCTGACGATCAGGAAGCGGTTGCTCAGCTTCCCGTCCGCTTCGAGCAGCGGGAAGTACTTCTGGTTGAGCTTCATCGTCAGGATGAGGCACTCCTGCGGGACCGCGAGGAACTCCTCCTCGAAGCGGCACAGCAGCACGTTGGGGCGCTCGACCAGCGCGGTCACCTCGTCGAGCAGGTCGTCGTCGTCGATGACCCGAAGCCCCTCGGCGTCGGCCTTCTGCTGTAGCTGCTGCACGATCTCGGCGCGGCGCTCCTCGAACGACGCGATCACCGCGCCCTGCTCCTTCAGCAGCGCGGCGTAGCCGTCGGCGTCGGCGACGGTCAGCACGTCCTGCTGCGCCTCGAAGCGGTGGCCCTGCGTCTGGTTGCCGGCGCGCACGCCGAGCGCCTCCACGTCGACGACGTCCTGGCCGTGCAGCGCGACCACGCGGTGGGCGGGGCGCACGAACTTGACGTTGCTCCAGCCGTCCGCCTGCTGGTAGGTCATCACCTTGGGGATCGGCAGCTTGTCGATGGTCGCGTCGAGCGCCTGCTGCAGGCCCTGCTGCAGCGCAGCGCCGGGCTCGACGCGGTCGAGCCAGAGCGCGTCGTTCTTGCCGTCGGACTTCTGCTTGAGCGTCGGGACCACGGCGCCGACCTGGTCTTCGGGGACGCCGAGGCCCGAGAGCTTCTTCTTGAGCGGCATGGTGGCGTTGCCGTCGGCGTCGAGGCCGACCTTGACGGGCACCAGCTTGACCTCGACCTGCTTGTCGGCGGCGCGCGCTGCGACCTGCTCGACGTGCACCGCGAGGCGACGCGGCGACGCGTACGTCGTGGCCGCGCCGCCGTCGGGGGCGAGGCCCTGCTCGCGCAGGCTGTCGAGCAGAACGCCACCGAACGCCGCGCCCAGCTTCTTGAGGGACTTCGGCGGCAGCTCTTCGACGAACAGTTCGACCAGCAGGCTCTTCGTGCTCATTTGCGGCCGCCGATCCTAGGGGCTGCTGGACCGAGGGCCAGCGCGAGCCGCCGCTAGTCCGCGAACCGGAACCTGACGATCGCCCAAACCGCGGCGAGGCCGTCGCGCCAGCCGATTTTCTTGCCGTCGGCGAACGTCCGCCCGCGGTAGCGGATCGGCGTCTCCCAGATGCGCGCGTCGGAGCGGGCCAGCTTGGCGGTCAGCTCGGGCTCGACCGCGAACCCGTGGGACCGGATGCGCACCGCCGCGAGGGCGTCCCGGCGGGCGCACTTGTAGCAGGTCTCCATGTCGGTCAGGTTGAGCCCGGTCAGAAGGTTGCTGAAGAAGGTCAGCAGACGGTTGCCGAAGTAGTGGCCGAACGCGTCGCGTTCGCGGCCGGGTTCGTCGGGATCGATCAGGTAGCGCGAGCCGTAGACGACGTCGGCGTCGTCCGTGAGGATCGGCTGGACCAGCGCGCCGTAGTCTTCGGGGTCGTATTCGAGGTCGGCGTCCTGCACGACCACGACGTCGCCGCGCGCCGCGGCGAACCCGGTGCGCAGCGCAGCACCCTTGCCCAGGTGGTGCTCGTGGACGAGCACGCGCACGCCGTCGCGCTGCGCCAGCTCGTCGAGGATGCGCCGGCTGCCGTCGGTGCTGCCGTCGTCGATCAGGACCACCTCTTTGCGGGTCCGCTCGGCC
>JBERSB010000184.1:0-5656 GCA_041236755.1 Luminiphilus sp.
CTTCTTGATCGTCGTCGCGATGACCCGCGGCCCCGCGAACCCGATCAGCGCGCCCGGCTCGGCGATCAGGAAGTCGCACACCGACGCGAACGAGGCGGTGACGCCGCCGGTCGTCGGGTGCGTCATCACCGAGATCGACACGCCGCCCGCCGCGTGCAGCTTCTGCAGCGCGCCGCAGGTCTTGGCCATCTGCATCAGCGAGACCGCGCCCTCGTGCATGCGCGCGCCGCCCGAGCAGGCGAACAGCACCACGGGCAGGCCGTCTTCGATCGCCCGCTCGCACAGCCGCGCGATCTTCTCGCCGACGACCATGCCCATCGAGCCGCCTAGGAACTGGAAGTTCATCACGCCGAGCGCGCACGGGATGCCCTTGATCTTGGCCGTGCCCGTCACCATCGCGTCGGCTTCGCCGGTCTTGGCGCGGGTCGCCTCGAGCTTGTCGCCGTACGGCATCCGGTCGTGGAAGCCGAGCACGTCCTCGGCGCCGAGGCGCTCCCAGATCTCCTCGAACGAGCCCTCGTCGGCCGTCAGCGCGACCCGGTCGCGGGCCGGCAGCGTGAAGTGGTAGTTGCAGGTCTGGCAGACCCGGTTGCGCTGCTCGAACTCCTTGCGGAAGAGCATCGCGCCGCAGGACTCGCACTTGATCCAGAGCCCACCGGGCATGTCCTTCTTCTTGCTGAAGCGGGTCCAAGCCATGTCGTTTGCTGCCATTCCGTTAGGGAGAGTGAACCAGGACGATACCCGGGGCGCGGCGCAGCGGCCAGGGTTCAGCGGGCCTCGGGCGAGCCGCCCGCATCTGATGCATCTCGTTCTCGCTGGGCCATTTGGCGCAGCTCCGTGATCCGGGCGCGGCGGTCGTCTGCGCCGAACACCGCGGTTCCCGCGACGAACACGTTGGTGCCCGCCCGCGCGCTCTCGGCGATCGTCGCCGGGCCCACGCCGCCGTCCATCGAGATCTCGCCACCGAACCCCATCTGTCGGAGCGCAGCTGCCTTCGGCAGCACGGAAGGCATGAAGGACTGGCCGCCGAACCCCGCGAACACGCTCATGATGAGCACCAGGTCGAGGTCTTCGAGGTAGGGCTGCAGCCGCTCGACCGGGGTGTCCGGCTGCACCGACAGGCCCGCCTTGCAGCCGCGCGCGCGCACGTGACGGAGCAGGGCCCTCACGTCGCCGCCTGCCTCCACCTCGACGTGGAACGTCAACCAGTCCGAGCCCGCGTCCAGGAACGCGTCGGCATACTTCCACGGGTCCTGGATCATCAGGTGCGTGTCGAGCGGCCGCGTCGCGCAGCGCTTGACCGCCTCGACGACGAACGGCCCGAAGGTCAGGTTGGGCACGAAGTGCCCGTCCATGACGTCCAGGTGCAGGAGGTCGCAGCCGGCCTCCTCGACCGAACGAACCTCGCCGCTCAGGTCGTTGAAGTCCGCTGCCAGCAGCGAGGGCGCGATCCGGACCGGGTGCATCGCCTCAGTATGCGGCGGCCGCGCCGCCGCTGCGCAGATCGGCGACGCCGACGCGCGTCCCGTCGGGCCTGAGCTCGGCCGCGAAGACCAGCGCGATGCCGCGCGGCCGCGCAGCGAACGCGTGGCCCTTGGCCGCGAGCGCGCGCCGCACGTCGCCCGGCAGCGCCAGCGCCTCCCACTGGATGTGGTCGGGCAGCCACTGGTGGTGCACGCGCGGCGCCTCGACCGCGCGATGCAGCGGCATGCCGTGGTCGACCACGTTCAACAGCACCTGCATCACGCCGGTGATGATGCGCCCGCCGCCTGGCGCGCCGAGCACGTAGCGCAGCGCGCCGTCCTTGCAGACGATCGTCGGCGTCATCGACGACAGCATGCGCTTGCCGGGCGCGATCGCGTTGGCCTTGCCCCCGATCAACCCGAACTGGTTGGGCACCCCCGGCTTCGCCGAGAAGTCGTCCATCTCGTTGTTCAAGAAGAAGCCGCAGCCGTCCGCGACGCAGCACGACCCGAAGGTCGAGTTGATCGTCGTGGTGCAGCTGACCGCGTTGCCGTCGCGGTCGATGATCGAGAAGTGCGTGGTGTCGTCGCTCTCCTTGGCGCCGGGCGGCGAGCCGGGCGCGACCTCGCTCATCCGGTCGAGGTCGATGGTCGCCCACAGCTTCTCGGCGTAGCCCCGGCTGAGGAGCCCTTCGACGGGCACGTCGTAGTGGTCGGGGTCGCCCAGCCAGCGGCCGCGGTCGGCGTAGGCGCGCCGCATCACCTCGGTGAGCAGGTGGATGTAGTCGCTGCTGCCGAAGCCGAACGCGCCGAGGTCGTAGGCCGACAGCATGTTCAGCATCTGGATCATCGCGACGCCTCCTGACGACGGCGGCCCCATGCTGAACACCTCGTAGCCGCGATACTCCGCGTGCAGGGGCGCGCGCTCCCTCGGCGCGTATGCCCGCAGGTCGTCCGCGGTGACGAACCCGCCGTCGCGGGCCATGTGGGCCGCGAGCCGCGTCGCCGTCTCGCCCTCGTAGAAGCCTTTCAGGCCGCCCTCGGCGAACCGCTCCAGCGTCGCCGCGAGGTCTGCCTGCACGAGCACGTCCCCCTGGGCCAGCGGCTCGTCGTCGCGGAAGAAGACCGCGCGGGTCGAAGGGAACCGCGACAGCTGCCGCCGCTTGGCCCGCAGCGACGAGGCGAGGTGCTGGTCGACCGCGAAGCCCTCTCGCGCCAGCCGGATCGCCGGCTCGGCGACCTCGGCGAGGTTCTTGGTGCCGAACTTCTGGAGCGCGTGCAGCAACCCTGCGGGGCTGCCGGGCACGCCGGCCGCCGTCACGCCCAGCTGCACCTTGTCGACGTCGACCGAGCCGTCGGGCGCGAGGTACATGTCGCGCGTCGCACTCGCGGGTGCGCGCTCGCGGAAGTCGATGGTCGCCACGTCGCCCGCGAGGCTCCGGTAGACGAGGAAGCCGCCGCCGCCGAGGTTGCCGGCCTGCGGGTGGGTCACCGCGAGCGTCAGCGCAACGGCGACCGCGGCGTCGACGGCGTTGCCGCCGGCCTCCAGCACCGAGAGCCCGACCTGGGTCGCGTGCGGGTCCTGCGTGACGACGACGCCGTGCGCGCCGCGCGCGACGAGGTCGTTGGGCGCAGGCGGGGCGCTGCCGAGCAGCGCGAGGGCGAGCAGGAACGTGCCGACCGCGCGCGCCGCCATCTACTGCCCCCGGCTCCCGTCCTCGTCGCCGAGGCCTTCGCCCAGCTTGACGCCTTGCCCCTTGAGGTAGTCGAGCACGCGCTGGAGTTCTTCGTCGGTGCCCTCCAGCTCCAGGGCGATGAACCCGCCCTCGTCGTTGACCGACGCCCCGCGGATGTTCACCACTACGTCGAACGAGCGGTTGATCTGGTAGAGCAGCGGCTCGCGGACGAGGTCCTGGCTGAACTCGAAATGGATGTTCTTCTTGGTCTTCACGGGCGCTGGCTTGTCTCGCGGATCGAGGGCGAAACAGCATAGCGAGCGCCCTGACGCGCGCCGCCCCATTCTGGCGCGCCGCGGGGATTGGGCCTTGCGCGCGCCCCCTGCGTGGCTACGGTTCGAGCCCGCAAGGTCGCGTAGCCAAGTGGTTAGGCAACGGATTGCAAATCCGTCTACGGCGGTTCGATTCCGCCCGCGACCTCCATTTCTCCTGCCGCCGCGCCCCGCGCGCTCTCCGGCAGGCGCGGCGCGAAGCCACCCCGGGGAATGGCTATCTCGGGGCAGGCGGGTCTCGAAGCACGCGAACCCTCTTCGCAGCATGTCGGTCGCCGCATGTCGGTCGCAGCATGCCGGCCGAGAGAATGCGGGGAGCGGGGATCGAACCCGCACGACCGTTACCGGCCCGCGGCTTTTAAGGCCGCTGCGTCTGCCAATTCCGCCATCCCCGCGCGGGATGCGCGCGCCAACAGACCACGAAGCGGGCCCAGGGTCTACATCCGTGCCGCGTGATGCAGCGTCTCGGACGCGGCCAGCACGTCGTCGGGATCGGGCGCGGGCCCGCCGAAGCGCGCCTGGTCGAGCGCTGCGTGCAGCTCCTTGAGCCGCGCGAGTCCGTCGGGCGCGACGCCCACCTTCTGCAGCGACTCCCAGACGATCGGCGCTGCGAAGGTCTGGCCGCCGCCGACCCGCGCCAGCAGCGCCTCGAACGCGGACGCCGCGCGCGCCGAATCGTCGGCCGCGAGCGCAGACCGAACCTCGCCCATCGCACGTTCCAGCTCACGCCGCCGCCGGCTGCGCTGCCCGAACCGGTGCAGCAGCAGCCCGCCGACCGCCAGGCCGACGAACACCCAGCGCAGCCACCCCGGTCCGTCTTCGCGCGCCGCCGCGTCCTGCCGGACCAGCTCCTCGATCGCTTCGGGCAGCGCCGCGCCCGCGCGGCGGGGCAGCACGCGCACCGGCACCGGGCCGTCTTCCAGCCGCACGAACGCCCGCTCTCTCGGCGAGAAGACGGGGAGCGAGAGGCCCTTCAGCTCCGTCATGCCCGCGCGCAGCGGCACCACGTCGAACACGAAGCGGCGCGCGGGCGGCCCCGCCGCGTCGCCCTCCGCTTCGAGGACGCCCTGCACGTAGAAGCCGTCCAGCGGCACGCGCAGCGGCTTGCCGAAGCGGCGCACGTTGCCGTCCCCGAACACGAACATCTCGACCTCGAACGGCTCGCCGACGCAGACCTCCTGGCCGGCGCTCGTCAGTCGGACCTCGAACTCTCCCACCGCGCCCGTGTAGTCAGCCGGCGCGTCGGCGCCGGGGCGCTCGACCACGAGCTCCAGGGCTTCGCTTGTCACAGCGCCTTCGCGCCGGTCGACCGGCTCGCGCCCGCGCAGGAGGTGCTCTCGGAACTCGGTCGCATACGCGTAGCGCGCGCGCGCCGCCTCCAGCTGCTGGGCGCCCGCGTTGAGCGGCACCCAGCGCACGCGGAGCTGCACGCGCGCGTAGTCCCGGTCGCCGCGGCGCACGTCGGCCAACCGCGCGCACGGCACCAGCCGATCCCCGACAGCGACCGTCTCGGCTTGCGAAGATGCGGGCAGCAGCGCGACCTCGCGTTCGCGGCTGAAGGCGAGCCACGGCAGCTCGAGGTAGACCGGCACGTCGGGGCGCTGCCGGCTCATCGCCACGCCGAACTGGTCGAACCACGCCCGGTCCCAGCCCAGCGTCACCGCGACCTCGACCGGCTGCTCGACGAACGCCGTGGCGGGCGCCTCGACCGTGACGAAGCACCGCTCCACGTCCTGGGCTGCCAGGCCACAGGGCAGGAGCCCCAGCAGAGCGATCCACGCCAGCTTGCGCATCGAGTGCGCGCGCCGCCTGGACGCTTCGGACATCACCAGTCCCGCCTCCCAGCGCCCGCCCCGGTGCGGGATCGCTGCTGCCGGCCGCGCACCTTCTGGCGCTGCTGCTGCCGCACGCGCTCCTGCAGCTGTTCGAGCTCGCGCGCGGACAGCTCCGCCGTTGCGACCTCGGGGATGACCACCTCGGGCGGCTGCTCCGACGCGGGCGGTTCGATCGGCGGCTCCGGCTCGGGCGCGTCCTCCTTCTTGGACTCCTTTGGCGCGGCCGCGTCGCGCGCCGCCTCGACCTCCGCGCGGCGCCGGATCGCGCGCTCCAGGTTGCGCACCGCCGCCGGCCAGTCCGGCCGCAGCCGCACCGCCTCGCGCAGCTGCAGCTCGCTGCGCTGCATCGC
>JBERSB010000185.1:0-2387 GCA_041236755.1 Luminiphilus sp.
GCACGCAGCCGACGCGCGGGTTGGGCTCGACCTCGAACCGGCCGCGGTCGGCCAGCTCGAGCGCCTCCTGCATCAACTCCTCGTCGCCGGTCACTCTTGCGCCCCGTCCCGCGCAGCGCCTTCGTCCGACGCCCGCCGCTGTCCGTGGCCGGGCCGCGCTTCGCCGGGCCGAGGCTCGGAGACGTCGTCGCCGGCGCCGGCTTCTGCCGCGTCGTGCGCGAGCAGCTCGCCGACGCACGAGTGCGCCAGCGCCTCGGTCACCCGCACCGGCGCATACTGCCCGACGAGGCCGCGGTCCTCGCTCGCGAAATGCACCAGCCGGTGCTGCGACGTGCGCCCCGTCATCCGACCCAAGACCTTGCTCGCGCCCTCGACGAGCACCTCGACCGTCTGGCCGACCAGCGCGCGGTTCTTGGCGCCAGACAGCTCTTCCTGGGTCTGGAGCAACACCTGATTGCGGCGCTCCTTCTCAGCCTGCGGGACATCGTCGTCGACTTCGCTCGAGAACGTCCCCGGGCGCGGCGAGTACTTGAAGACGTAGCTCTGCGCGAAGCCGACCTCGCGGCAGAACGCGACCGTCTCGTCGAAGTCCGCGGCCGTCTCGCCCGGGTAGCCGACGATCCAGTCGCTGTGGAGCTCGATGTCCGGCGCCTTCGACCACAGCTGCTCGATCCGCTTGCGGTAGCGCTCGACGGTGTAGCCCCGCCGCATCGCCTTGAGCACCTTGTTGCTGCCGGACTGGGCGGGCAGGTGCAGGAAGCGCGCGACCTTCGGCAGCTCGGCCATCGCGTCGATCAGCTCGGGGCTGAGGAAGTTCGGGTGCGAGGTGATGAACGCGAGCCGGCGCAGCGCCGGGATCTCGTGCAGCGCGCGCAGCAGCCGCGCGAGGTTGGCGTCCTGCCCCTTGAGGTCCCGGCCGTAGGCGTTGACGGTCTGCCCGAGCAGCGTGATCTCCGTCGCCCCGTCGTCGCACAGCCGGTTGGCCTCGTCGACGAGGTCTGCGATCGGCCGCGACACCTCGTCGCCGCGCGTGGTCGGCACGATGCAGTAGGTGCACGGCATGTTGCAGCCGCGCATGATCGACATGTAGGCCTGGCTCTTGTGGGGCCGGACCTTGACGTTGCGGGTGATGCGGTCGCCGCTGACTCCTTCGTCGACGCTGAGCATGCCCGCGCCGCGCACGTCGTGCCGCGTCTTGGCGGGCGCGCGCTCGAGGGCCAGCTCCGCGTTGCGCGCGCGCGCGCGCTCGACGGTGTCGTCGATGTCTCCGAACGCAGACGGCCCGACCACGAGGTCGACGTGCGGCATCCTGGAGAGCATGTACTGCTTGTGCTCCTGCGCCATACAGCCGAGCACGCCGACCACGAGGCCCGGCTCGCCCCGCTTGCGCACCCGCAGCTTGCCCAGCTTGGACCAGACGCGGTCCTCGGCGTGCTGCCGGACCGAGCACGTGTTGATCAGCACGACGTCGGCCTCGTCCTCGGCGGCCGCGGGCACGTAGCCGCGCTGCTGCAGCCGGGTCTCGACCAGCTCGCTGTCCAGCTTGTTCATCTGGCAGCCGTAGCTGGTCAGGTGGTATCTCGGATCGTTCATGGAGGCCGGGCGATTGTAGGGAGTCGGGCTCTCGAACCCAGCAGCAGCCTCACGCTCCGGAGACCGGATCGACCCGGACGGTGGCGCCGCAGTCGCCGGCGCAGTGGCGGCAGCGGCCGGTGGCACGGGCGGCCGCGGACTTTTACACCGCCGGTGCGGGGGCCGCCGCGGGCGCCGGATCCGGGGTATCCTTCAAGGACTGCCCGACCGCTGATCCATGAACCTCGCTTCCACAGCCGCCGCCTCTCTCGCCCTCGCCGCTGCGCTCTCGGCCCAGTCGCCGCGCGCCCTGTACCGCATCGACAGCCCGTCGCCGGGTCAGTGGCTGCAGATCCAGCAGCATTTCGACGCGCTGGACGGCTGCTGTGGGGTCCGGCCCGCGGACGGCCCGGCGCACTTCGTCGCGACCAAAGCCCAGCGAGGCCTCGTCGCGAGCCTGCTCCCGACCGCGCAGTTCGTCCGGGAAGCCCGGCCGTTCCACCAGACGTACGCAGAGGCGCTCGCCAACAGCGGCGTCGACAACCCCCCGACGCAGTACTACACCGTCGCGGAGATCGAGGCCGCCATCGACGCCGAGGTGGCTGCCCACCCGGGCATCGCGCAGAAGGTCGACCTCAGCGCGCTCCCGGGCGCCTCGCAGACCTGGGACGGCAACTCGATCTACGCGCTCAAGGTCAGCGACAACGTCAGCAGCGACGAGGACGAGCCGGCGATCCTGGTGATCGCGCAGCACCACGCACGCGAGCTCAACTCGCCGCACATGGTCATCGGGGCCATGGGTCGCGTGCTCAGCC
>JBERSB010000186.1:0-3251 GCA_041236755.1 Luminiphilus sp.
GGCACTTGAGTTTGTCCAGTCGGATTCACGAGGTGCCTGGCCCTCGGCGCGCCACATCAGGACGGATCAACATCCGGTCGAAGCCGATCGCCCCCAGGTGGTTCTTGGTAGATCGTCGCCGATCTGCTGCGACTTTAGGTGCTCGGGCCGAGGCGCTCAAGGGGCCGTCCTCTGGCGGTCGTCGGCGCGATCCGCGTCGGCGCGCTGGGATCAGGCCTTCAACAACGGCGTCGCGTCCAGGACGAACGCCGGGTCCTGCAGGGACGTGACCGCGCGCGCGTAGGCAGCAGGATCGCGCAGCCGGGCCTCGAACGGCGACATCATCGTCACCATCTCCCCGGTCTGCCGGTTGAGCCCGAACGCCTCGATGCTCGGGATGGTCGCCCGCATCGCGGCTTCGACGGCGCGCGTCGTCACTGCCGTGAACTCCGCCGCGGCATAGGTCGCGGGCACGCCGAGCGGCGAGTGGAACAGCGGGGGACCGACCTCGACCTCGCCGTTGCCCTCCGTCCAGAACCGGCAGCCGGCCACGTGCTCTCCGTCGAGCTCCGCGGTGAACGAGCCGCTGAGCGGCTCCGTCCGCTGGACCTCGAAGGAGTGCAGGATCAGCGCGCGTGGCGTCTTCGGCCGCACGACGTGCTCTTCGAGCCACGCCGCGAGTTCTCTGTCGAGCTCGTCGCTCACGCCAACACCCCCTGGACCACCCGCCCCGCGACGTCCGTAAGCCGCCGCTCCAACCCGTCGTGGTAGTAGGTCAGCCGCTCGTGGTCGAGGCCGAGCAGGTGCAGGATCGTGGCGTGGAAGTCGTGCACCGTGACGACGTCCTCGACCGCGCGGTGGCCGAACGCGTCGGTCGCGCCGTGGCTGTGGCCGCGCTTGACGCCCGCACCCGCGAGCCAGCAGGTGAAGCCTTCGGGGTTGTGGTCGCGGCCGTTGGCGCCCTTCTGGAACGTCGGCATCCGGCCGAACTCGGTGCACCAGACCACCAGCGTCTCCTCGAGCAGGCCGCGCTGCTGCAGGTCGACCAACAGCCCCGCGGTCGGCTGGTCCATCACCGCGCCGTGCACGCGGTACTGGTTGTAGAGGTCCTTGTGGCCGTCCCAGTTGCTGATGCCCTCGCCGCCGGTCTGGTACGAGCCGTTGAACAGCTGCACGAAGCGCACGCCGCGCTCGACCAGGCGCCGGGCCAGGATGCAGTTGCGCGCGTAGCCTGCGCGCAGGTCGCCGGTCTCGGTGCCGTCGGGCTCCGCGCCGTAGAGCCGCAGCACGTGCGCCGGCTCGTTCGAGAGGTCGGTGACCTCGGGCACGGCCAGCTGCATGCGCGCCGCCAGCTCGTGGCTCGCGATCCGCGCGGCCAGCTCGCTGTCGCCGGGGAAGCGCTGCTGGTGCCGTTGGTTGAGCCGCTGCAGGAACGCGCGCGTGCGCGCGTCGACGCTCGCGGGCACGTCCTCGGGCCGCGCGAGGTTGCGGATCGGCTGCGACGCGTGGAAGTCCGTGCCCTGGAACGCCGCCGGCAAGAAGCCCTGCGCCCAGTTGTTGCCGCTGCTCTGCGGCTTGCCGCGCGGGTCGGGGATCGCGACGAACGCCGGCAGGTCCTGCGCCTCGCTGCCGAGCGCATACGTGGCCCAAGCGCCCATGCTCGGGAAGCCGTCGAGCGCGAAGCCCGTCGACATGAAGTTCTCGCCGGGGCCGTGGGTGTTGGTCGTGCCCTGCATCGAGTGCACGAAGCACAGCTCGTCGACGAGCCCGCCGAGATGCGGCAGCAGGTCCGACGTCCACTTGCCGCTCCCGCCGCGCTGTCGGAAGCGCCAGGGGCTCCTGGTCACCGCGCCCTGCTCGCCCTGGAACGTGACCAGCTGCTCGCTGCCCGGCAGCGGCTGCCCGTGGCGACGGATCAGCTCGGGCTTGTAGTCGAACGTGTCGAGCTGGCTGACGGCGCCGCTGCAGAAGATCACCACGACGTTCTTGGCGCGGGGCGTGAAGTGCGGCAGCCGCGGCGCGTACGGCTCGCCCGGGTCGATGCGCGGGCGCAGCGAGGCCTTGCCCGAGGTGGTCGTGGGCCGCGGGTCCTGCGCACCCAGCAGCGCCCGCGCGGCGATGGCGCCAAGACCCACGCCGGTGTCGACGAGGAAGCGTCGGCGACTCCAGAACCTCGGATGCAGCGGCGAAGAGCTCATGGCACGAACAGGAACTCGTTGCTGTTCAAGAGCGCGCGGCCCAGCGCGCGCAGCCCGCCCGCGTGCACGAGGCCGAGCGCGTCGTCCAGCTCGGACGCGTGGGGTTCGCGCTGCAGCGCCAGCAGCCACATGCGCCGCACCTGCTGCGCGACGTCGCCTTCGGCGTCCCCGGCCGCGCGCTGGAACAGCAGCTCGGCCTGCTGCAGCACGAAGCGGCTGTTCCACAGATTGAGCGACTGCAGCGGCGTCGTCGACCAGCCGCGGCGCGGCACCGCCAAGGTCCCGTCGGGGCAGTCGAACGACGCGAACACCGCGTCCGGCTCGGTGCGGATCTTCTGCGCGTAGACCATGCGCCGCGCCTCGGCAGGGCCGAAGCGCTCCTTGGGCTGGTAGTGGCGCACGTACTCGCTGCCGATCTCGTGCAGCAGGAAGCTCGGGCCGCCGATCGCGGGATCGAGCGCGCCGCTGACCGCGAGCATGCTGTCGCGGATCGCCTCGGCCTCGAGGCGGCGCGGCGGGAAGCGCCACAGCAGGCGCGCGTCCCGGTCGATCGCTGCGGCTGCGGAGCGCGGCGCGCTCGCCTGCTGCCAGGTCGCCGACTTCAGGATCACCCGCTGCAGCGCCTTGACGCTCCAGCCGCTCGCGACGAGCTCGCTCGCCAGCCAGTCGAGCAGCTCAGGGTGCGAAGGCGTGGCGCCGTTGCGGCCGAAGTCGCTCGGCGTCGCGACGAGGCCGACTCCGAAGTGGTGCTGCCAGATCCGGTTGGCCATCACGCGCGCGGTCAGCGGATGGCGCGGGTCCGTGATCCAGGCCGCCAGCTGTTCGCGCCGCGCGCGCTCGGGCGTGTGGTCGGCCATCACGAGGCGACCGAACAGCTCCAGCGCGCCCGGCGGCACGACGTCGCCGCGCTGCATCGGGTCGCCGCGGCGGTGCAGGTGCACGGGGGCAGGCGCGACGAAGCGGCCCGCGTAGGCCATGCGCGCGTTCGCGGCGCGGTCCCGCTCGACGCGCAGGTCTCGCAGCGCCGCGAGGTCCGCGCGGCCCTGCTCGGCGCGCGGTCCTTCGAAGCGGTAG
>JBERSB010000187.1:0-1978 GCA_041236755.1 Luminiphilus sp.
CAGGCGGTAGACGGGGTCGGCGCCCTTCGCAGACGCGAACTCGCCCAGCGGATCGGCCCACGCGTCTTGCTCGGCGCTCGCGACGTAGACGGGCCGTGGGGCGCAGAGCGCGACCAGCAGGTGCTGGTCGATCGGCAGCGTGTCCTCGCGGTCCGCATAGCCGTGGAACGTGCGGCAGAACCAGTGCGGGAACACCTTGTTGATCCTCGCGACGGTCTCGCCCTTCCTCCTGCGTGAGTAGGCGGCGCCGCCGCAGCCCGAGTTGTTGGACAGCACCATCCAGAAGCGCGCGTCCTGCGCGCCGGCCCAGAGCGCGGTCTTGCCCAGGCGCGAGTGGCCGAGCACCGCGACGCGGCGGCCGTCGACGTCGGGGTCGGCTTCGAGCGAGTCGAGGATCCGCGACAGGCCCCACGCCCACGCGCCGATCGCGCCCCAGGCATCCGCGCTGCGGGGCTCGTCGCCCGGCGGCTGCAGCGCGCCGTGCACGCCGTTGCGGAAGCCGTCGTCGAAGTCCGGGTCGATGTCGCCGTAGCACGCGGTGACCAGCCCGTAGCCGCGCGCCAGCAGCAGCTCGACCGGCCAGCGCTTGGCTACGGCGCCGCGCGACGCCGCGGTCGCGGTGTTGTCCTGCACCTTCAGCGCAGGGTTGTTGCGGACCCAGCACGTCGCCACGCGGATGCCCGGGTCGTCCTGCACGGTGTGGTTGCCCTGAAAGTTGAGCGCGAGGAACACCGGCGTCGGCGCTCGCGGCGTGTCCTTCGACGGCGTCGGCAGGTAGGCGAGCACCTCGATGCCCTGTTCGGGTCCGTCGCCGTAGCGCAGCCGCCACTGCTTGCGGACCGCCGCGCCGTCGAGCGCGGGCGCGGTCTCGAGCGCCTCGACCAACAGGCTCACGGGCGGCGGCGCGTAGCCGTACATCTCGCGTCGGAACAGCTCCAGCAGCTCGGGTCGTCTCTTGGCGGTCCATCCAGAGGCGTCGGCGACCTCGGTCCCGTCGACGCACACCAGCGGGTCGGGCACGCACGCAGGCGCCTGGCCCGTGGCGGTGCCCGCGGCCGTCGAAGCGAGGAGGAGAGACGCCGTGCGGAGCGCGGGCATGGCCGCAGTCTACGGCGAGGGCGCCTTCCGAGATGTGCTCGACCCGAGCGAACGTCGCGGCGATGCTCGCGCTCATGAAGGTCTACCTCAGCGTCGACATCGAGGGCGTCGTCGGGATCGCTGCGTGGGAGGAGGCGCGCAAGGAGCACGCCGACTACCCGCCGTTCCGCGACCGCATGGCCCGCGAGGCCGCGGCCGCGTGCGAGGGCGCGCTCGCGGCGGGCGCGTCCGAGCTCTTGGTCAAGGACGCGCACGGCTCGGGCCGCAACCTGCGGCCCGACGACCTGCCGGCGCCGGCGCGCCTGATCCGCGGCTGGAGCGGGCATCCGAGCTGCATGCTGCAGGAGCTCGACGGGTCCTTCGACGCCGTGGTGCTGGTCGGCTGGCACGGCCCGGCCGCGGCCGGCGACAACCCGCTGGCCCACACGCTGTCGTCGCGCACTCTCGCCGAGGTGCGGCTCGACGGCGTGCGCTGCTCCGAGTTCCGCCTGCACGCGCTGTTCGCCGCGGAGCTCGGCGTGCCGGTCGTCCTGGTCGCCGGGGACACGGGTCTCTGCGACGAGGTCCGTGAAACCAACGCCGCGAGCGCGACGGTGCCGACGCTGCGAGGATTCGGGGCGTCGACGCTCAGCGAGCACCCCGCGACGGTGCTCGAGCAGCTCCGCGACGGCGTGCGGACGGCGCTGACCTCCGACCGCGCGGCGTGCCGCCTGGAGCCGCCGAGCGCGCCCGAGCTCGTGGTGCGCTACAAGGACCAGGCGCTCGCCTACCGCAAGGCCTTCTACCCCGGCGCCGAGCTCGTCGCGCCGACCGAGGTGCGCGTGCAGGCGACGTCGATGTTCGAGGCGATGCGCTTTCTGATGTTCGCCACGTGAGTCAG
>JBERSB010000188.1:0-6774 GCA_041236755.1 Luminiphilus sp.
CAAGATCGACTCCCCCCGCCACGTGCTGGTGCCGCCGGGGGACCGCGAGGACCGGCTGCGCCGCGAGGACTGGTCGCGGCTCACGCCGCAGCTCGCCGCCTTCGGCATGCACGACGTCGCGCGCGAAGCGCTCGCCTAGAGATCGGCGTCGCGGCGCAGGTCGTCGACCGACGGGGCGCGGGCGGGCGCCGGACCGAGCTGCTCCTCGATGCGCTGCAGCCGGAAGGGCACGGCGAGCGTGCGCTCGAACTGCTCGTTGCCGTCGGCCGCCGCTCCGGCTGCGAGGAACATCCGGAAGGCGGCGCGCGCCTTCGGCCAGCACCGCGCACGCGCGGCGTCGTCGACCGCCAGGACCTCGTAGTAGAGCAGCCCGACGTTCAGCGCGGCCCGCGCGTGGCCTGGCGCGGCCTCGAGGATGCGCACGTAGGCGTCGACCGCGGGACCCGGTGAGCCCTGCCGCCAGATCGCAGCCGCGTAGTCCATCTGCAGCGCGATCGAGTCGTCGCCGGCCTGCTGCAGGCGCGCGATCCACTCGAGCGCCGCTTCGATGCGGCCGAGGCGGTAGACCATCAGGCTGACGTAGTCCCGGGCCGCGCCGGCGTCGTCGGGCCGCGCCTGCAGGTAAGCCTCGAAGTCGACCGCGGCTTCCTTGTCGCGGCCGAGCTCGGCCAGCAGGCGCGCGCGCTCGAGCCGCGCCTCGACCAGCGAGGAGTCGCTGCGCAGCGCCAGGGAGAGGTCGGCGAGCGCCTCCGAGAGGCGCCCCTGACGCCGGTTTACCTGCCCCAGTGAGAGGTGCGCCCAGGCGAACCCTCCGTGCTCCTCGAGCAGCTGACGCAGGCCGTTGGCCTGCGCATACGCGGTCTCGGCGAGGCGCGCCCGGAGGTAGGTCGACAACGCGTCGTCGCCGTTCGCGGCGCCACGGTAGTAGGCCACCATCGCCGGCGCGGCGGCGCCGCCGCGCCGACGCGCCGCGTCCTGGTACGCCACGGGCGCGCGCACGAGCCGCCCGCATCGCGCGACGGCCTCGCGCAGGTGCGGCAGCGCGGCCGCGTCGTCCTGCCGCGCGAGCGCCGCGCGCCCGGCGCGGAAGGCAGCGAGCCCGGCCTCGTCGTCACACGGCTCCGCCGCAGCCGTGGGGCGGCGGGCGCCGCCGCCGCCGCCGCCTGTCGACGGGCACGCCGCCGACACGGCGGCCAACGAGAGCAGCACGAGCGCGGCGCGGGGACGCATCAGTTGCGGAGCGCGCCCTCGGCGATCGAGAACGACCGCACGTCGCGGGCCGTCGCGCCCGCCTCCTGCACGATCAGGATCGGCCCCTTGGCCTCGGACGAGAGCGCCATCTCGCCGCGCTCCCGCACGCGCAGCGTGAAGCGGTTCATCACCTTGAACGTCGTCCGCGGGCCCGCAGCGGGACCGACGTCGGTCGGGTCGGGCGGCGCGCCGATGGAGACCGTGAACCAGCCCGCCTCGTCCCCGATCAGGTTCGTCCAGACCTTCTCCACCATCGCCTGCTTCTCGACGCGGTCGAGGCGCTGCCGCTGGGGATCGACGCCGGGATTCGTCACGTGGCGGTGGAAGTTCGGGGTGATCTCCACGACGAGCTCGTTGCACGCGACGGTCCGCTCCGCGAGGTAGGGCTGCAGCAGCTGCCGCTCCGCGATGCGCGCGCGCTCGGCGGAGACCGGCTGCGATGCGCAGGAGGCCAGCAGCGCGAGCGCTGTGGCGGCGGCGAGGAGCGATCTGGATTGCTTGGCAGACATGTGGCTTTCGAGGTCGGACGTCGCAGTGGACCGCGTGGGGATCAGCCGGCCGAAGGTGGCCGCAAGCCGGTCACCTCGCGCACCATCTCCATGGTCTCCTCCGCCGTGGCCCGCGCCTTGGCGGCGCCCGCGGCGAGGATCTCGTCGAGGTGCGCGGGCCGGCTGCGGAGGTCCTCTGCGCGCTCGCGGATCGGCCCCTTGACCGTCTCCATGTTGTCCGAGAGCAGCTTCTTGCAGTCGACGCAGCCGAGCTCGGCCGAGCGACAGCCGGCGGCGATCTCCTCACGCTGCTGAGCGGAAGAGAAGAAGCCGTGGTAGCTGAAGATGTTGCAGACCGACGGGTCGCCCGGATCCTTGCGGCGCAGCCGCTGCGGGTCGGTCTTGGCGCCCCTCAGCTTCTGCATCGTCTCCTCCTCGGTCTCGAACAGGCCGATGACGTTGTCCTTGGACTTCGACATCTTGGCCTCGCCGTCGACGCCCATCACGCGCGGCGCCTCGGACTTGACCGTCTTGGGCTCGGGGAACACCGGCTCGCGGTCCTGGCAGTAGGTGAAGTTGAAGCGCCGCAGCGTCTCGCGCGCGAGCTCGAGGTGCTGGTCCTGGTCCTCGCCGACGGGGACCGCTTCGGCCCGGTAGAGCGCGATGTCGGCGGTCTGCAGCACCGGGTAGGTGAACAGCCCGGCGTTGATGTTCTCGGGCTGGCTCTGGCTCTTGTCCTTGAACTGCGTCATGCGGTTCAGGTCGCCGAGCGGCGTCAGGCAGGTCAGGATCCACGACAGCTCGGTGTGCTGCGGCACGTGCGACTGCACGAACAGGGTCGCGCGCTCGTGGTCGACGCCGCTCGCGAGCACGCCGATCGCGATCTCGCGCACCGCGTGCCGCAGCGCGTCGGCGTCCGGCCGCTGGGTCAGCGCGTGCAGGTCGACGACGCAGAAGTAGGCGTCGTACGCCTCCTGGAGCTTCACCCAGTTCACGAGCGCGCCCAGGTAGTTGCCGATGTGCAGGCTGCCGGTCGGCTGGATGCCGGACATGGTGCGGACCATGCGCTGTTTGTAGCGAGCCGAGGCGCCGAACGCGAACCATGCGTCGGCGCGCCGCGGTCCCGTCCACGAACTGCGCAACGCCGAACCGCGAGCTGCGCTGGGGCGCCGCCGACCGATTCTGCGCGTGCGACGCTGCCCGGTCTCTGGCATCCTCCCCCGCAACGCATGGCGCGCTCGAGCCGCATCCTGATCGCAGTCCTGCCGCTCCTGCTCGCCGCAGGCTGCGCCGCCGTGCCGCGCGAGCTCAACCTGTCGCCGCTGTGGTTCCACCGCCTCGACGCGAACGGCGAGGTGCTCGAGTGGGACGCGCTCTGGCCGCTGCTGCACTACGAGCGCACGCCCGAAGGCGGCGACGACTTCCGCATCCGGCCTCTCTACCGACGCGTCGTCGAGCCGGACGCGAAGCTCGCCGCCGACGCCTCCGTCGACCACCAGTTCGTCTGGCCGCTCGGCCGCGTCTACAGCTACCCCGACCAGGTCCAGGCCCGGCTGTTCCCGCTGGCGAGCTGGCGCCGCGCGCCCAACGAGGAGGGCACCGCCGAGACCGACTGGTACCTGCTGTTCCCGTTCGTCTGGGGCGGCTCGGGCGGCGACGAGGACTACCTCGCGGTGCTGCCGCTCTACGCCGACATCCCGGAGTTCCTGAGCTACCGCCGCTTCCGCACGGTGCTGTTCCCGCTCTGGACGAGCCTCGAGAAGAACGACCACCACCACCAGATCGTGCTCTGGCCGCTGATCGGCTGGAGCGACTGCGGCGGCGGCCACAGCTGGTTCCGGGTGCTGCCGTTCTACGGCCACGAGATCGAGGCGGGCCGCCACGAGCGCTGGACCGCGCTGTGGCCGTTCTTCTACTGGGGGCAGGAGAACCAGGACGCGGCCTCGGGGCCGGTCGACACGTTCTTCTTCTGGCCGTTCTTCGGCTGGCGCAGCGGGCCGCAGGTCTCGGGCTGGACCGCGCTGTGGCCGTTCTTCAGCTCGATCGGGCAGCAGGACACGTTCTACGCGCTCAACGTGCTGTGGCCGATCTTCCGCTACTACCACAACCGGCTCGAGGACAACGTCACCAGCTGGTGGGTCTGGCCGCTGTTCAGCCACGTCGAGAGCGACGACCAGCGAGGGTGGAGCGCGCTGTGGCCGCTGATCTGGTGGCGCTCGTTCGACAACCCGGACAGCACCAACGACCAGCAGTGGGTGCTGCCGTTCTGGTGGCGCGTCGCGCAGGACTACGAAGACGGCCGCAAGCGGCGGTTCCAGCGCCTCTGGCCGCTCGGGCACTTCGACTACGAGGTCGACGCCGAAGGCCGCGCGCTGCGCGGTGAATGGAGCCTGCTGTCGCCGCTGTGGGGCCGCGCGTCGCTGGTCACCGGGCTCGAGGAGGCCTACGGCGCGTTCTGGGAGCTCGCGCGCGGCGTGACGCGTTCGCGCGACGACCACGCGGTCGACCTGTTCGCGCGTCTGTACACGCAGCGCAGCCGGCCCGACGGCGCCACCGCGAGCGTGCCGCTGCTGTTCAACTACGAGGTCGACGAGACGGGCGCGCGCACGCTGCGCCTGCTGCAGTTCCTGCCCCTACCGCTCGGCGGAGGCGACCGGTGAACCCGCTCGCCGCGACCACCAGGATGCTCACCGGCCGCGCCGACGGCGCGGGCTTCGTCGTCCACCTGCTGCTGCGCACCATGATGACGCTGCCGCGGCTGCACCGCCGCCTGCGCTTCCTGCTCGACAACGCGTTCAACGCGGGCGTCCGCGCGCTGCCGGTGACCATCATCGTGGCCGCCTTCGCCGGCGCGATCCTGGCGATGCAGACCGGCATCGAGCTGCGCCGCTTCGGGGACACCGCCGTGCTCGGCACCATCACGGCGCTGTCGATGTGCCGCGAGATGGGGCCCTTCATCACCGGCGTGATCCTCGCCGCGACCGTCGGCTCTGCAGTCGCAGCCGAGCTCGGCACGATGAAGGTCTCCGACGAGATCGACGCGCTCGAGGTGATGTCCATCGACCCCGTCGACTACCTGGTGCTGCCGCGCGTCGTCGCGCTGGCGATCATGTGCCCGATCCTGACCGTGCTCTCCAACGTGGTCGGCATCTACGGCGGCAGCGTGATCGCCGAGCAGAACCTGGGCGTCAGCCCCGACCTGTACTGGGTCAGCGCGATCGAGGCGCTGACATCCTCGGGCACGCTGCTGCCCAAGGAGGTCTACGTCGGGCTGTTGAAGTCGTTCGTGTTCGGCGTCGCGATCGCCGCGGTGAGCTGCTCTGCGGGCCTCAAGGCGCGCGGCGGCGCGCTCGGCGTCGGCCTCGCCGTGCAGACGGCCGTGCGCAACTCCGTCATCCTGATCATCGTGCTCGGCTTCGTCGTCACGTGGTTCTTCTACTTCCTGGCCTGAGGCGATGATCGAGCTCGAAGACGTGCACAAGCGACTCGGCGGCCGCGACATCCTCAGCGGCCTGACGCTGCGCATCCCCAAGGGCCTCAACTTCGTGTTGATGGGTCCGTCGGGAACGGGCAAGTCCGTCACCTTGAAGCACGTGATCGGCATCTTCCGCGCCGACAAGGGCTCGGTGCGGGTCGACGGCCAGGACGTCGCCGCCATGGACCGCAAGGAGCTGATGAGCCTGCGGCGACGCATGGGCTACCTGTTCCAGAACGGCGCGCTGATCAACTGGCTGACCGTCGAGGACAACGTCGCGCTGCCGCTCAAGGAGCATGGCGGGCTACCCAAGGACGAGGTCGACGAGCGCGTCCACCGCGTGCTGAAGCTGGTCGGCATGGACCACGCCGCACGGCAGAACCCACCCGACATCTCGGGCGGCATGAAGCTCCGCGCCGGCCTCGCCCGCGCGCTCGTCACGCAGCCCGAATACGTGCTCTACGACGAGCCCAACGCCGGCCTGGACCCGATCATCAGCCGGCAGATCCACGAGCTGATCGCCGAGGTGCGCGACACGCTCGCGGTCACCGGAATGATCGTCACCCACTCCCGCGCGTGCGCCACGCAGTGCGGCGACCGCATCGGGATCCTCGAACGTGGCCAGCTGGGCGTGGAGGGCAGCGTCGACGAGATCGTCGCGAGCGACCACCCGCTGGCGCGCGACTTCATGGGCGAAGGCTCCGACTGAACCTCGACACCAGACACCGACTCGCACGAAGGCAAAGACCATGGAACGCATCCAACGCGACACGCTGCTAGGCGTCGTATTCTTCGGCACGCTGGGTTTCCTGTTGTGGGCGACGGTCAACCTCACGGACCTCAGCCTCAACCAGCAGCTCGTTGTCTACTTCCCGCAGGCGGGCAGCGTGGACGTCGGCACCAACGTGATGGTGCTCGGCAAGAAGGTCGGCAAGGTCGGCGCGATCGACATCGACTACGAGCGCGACGACACGCCCGTGCGCGTGGCGCTGCTGCTGCGCGAGGCGATTCCTCTCAAGGAAGGGCACTTGATCGAGGTGCGCGACGCGGGCGTGCTCGGCGGCAAGCAGGTCTACATCGATCCGGGCAAGGGCAAGCTCGTCGCCGCCGACACCGCGCTCGTCGGCGAGGTGGCGGGCAGCGCCTTCGACAAGCTCGGCACCATCGCCGACGGCGAAGGCGCGGTCGGCCGGCAGCTCGAGGCCGCGCTGAAGGAGATCAGCGCGTTCTTCGGCAGCATGAACGACGAGGAGACGTCGATCGGCAGGCTCGTCAAACGACGTGACCTCTACGACTCGGTCTTCAACGCGTCCGAGAACCTGAACCGCATCCTCGAAGCCGTGGTCAACGCCGAGGGCGCCGTCGGCGCGCTGGTCATGAACAAGCAGACCGCCGACGACGCGACCGCGATGGTCGCCAACATCCGTCAGGTAAGCGACCGCCTGCTGCGCACCGACAGCCCGCTGGGCGTGCTGCTCAACGACGCCGAAGCGGCCCGCGACCTGCAGGGCATCCTCGGCAACGTCGATCGGTTGGTCACCGACGCGACCGAGGGCAAGG
>JBERSB010000189.1:0-5057 GCA_041236755.1 Luminiphilus sp.
CCGGCTTGCTGCAGCTGTCGCGACTCGACGTGTTCTCGACGTAGGAGTAGGTGCGCCACTGCCCGCTCGGGCACACGAGGTACGAGCGCTCCTCGCGCGTCGGCACGAGGTTGAGCACCCGAAACCCGTCCAGCGTGCTCCGGCCGTCCATCTTGCGACGCAGGTGCCGGCTGACGGTCTCGATGTTGTGCATGACCGCAGGGATGTCCTGGAACACCTTGTCGTTCATGCGTTGGTGCAGGAAGCGACGAGAGCCGTCCCCGGACGTCCACGTCGAGACGAACGTGTCGTGGATGTGGCCGCGGCGCAGCGGCTGGATGTCGACGAGCTCGCCCGCGATGGCGAATTGGGCGACCGCGTCGCGGAGCTGATTGGGTTGCACCGACGGCGCGCTCATCGCAGCGGCTCCCCGCTGTTGACGTGGAAGTGCAGGTGCTTGCTGTCCTGGTAGTCCCCGAGGTTGGTCAGCACCCGCGCCTTGCCGTGCTCGGCCTCGACCGTCGCCGCGACCTCACGCACGACCGCCATCAGCCGCGCCAGCAAGGCTTCGTCGGCCTCACCGAGGACGGTCAGCGAAGGCACGTGGAGCTTGGGGATCACGACGATGTGGACGGGCCAGAACGGCCGCGTGTGGTGGTAGGCGAGCACGTCCGGGGTCTCCGCGACGACGTCGACGGCGGTCCGCCCGCTCAACACCTCGTCGCAGTAGAAGTCCGACGTCATCCGTCCATCGAAAACCGCATCCGCGCGAAGCGCAAGCCGCTCCTCTGCATGGACTTGTGCTTCGCCGGAAGTCGCGGTCGCAGGGGCGCTGCCGAACTTCGGCGCGCACCCGCGCTGGTCGCCCGAGCAGCGTCAGCGGCGGCCGGGGATGCGCCGGTAGCTCGACTCCAGCGCGAGCGTCATCAGCGCCGTCGCGCAGACGCGGCCGCCGACCTCCCCCCACGGGCCGACCGGGTCCCACGACCCCGCCGCGCTCTCGCCCTGCTCGGGCCGACGCTGGTTCGGCACCGCCGCGGTCTCGAGCGCGCGCCGCCATCGGCGCCAGCGCTCCCCGCCGACCTGACGCATCGCGTCACTCCCCCAGAACCAGTAGTAGGGATCCGCGCGGCCGTCTCCCACGCTCCAAACCGGCGGCTTGCTCAAGAGGCGGTCGGCCGCGGCGTCCATCACGGATCCTGGCGTCGGCGCCTGGCCGAGCATGGCGCGGCACATCACGCCGATCGCCGTCAGCGGCTCACAGCTGGAGACGGGGAAGCGCCGGGCGTGGTCGCCTGGCAGCCTCGAGCTGAGCTCGCCGCGCCTGGTGTAGCCGTGGAGGCCCGAGGCGTCCGAGACCTGACCCAACCACTCGTCACAGACCATCCGCCACTCGGTGTCCGTCTGGATCCCTGCCGCCTCGGCTGCCTGCAGCGCCAGGACAGCCCAGCCGGTCACTGAGAGGTCGCCGCGCGCGTCTTCCGCTGCGTAGCGCCAGACCGCGCGGTCGCCCCGGTGCGCCTGCAGAAACCGGAGTGCGCTCTGGACGCTGGGAATCAGCAGCTTGTAGGAGGAGACGTCGTAGGCCTCGACCATCGCGTAGGTCGCGATCGCGTGCCCGTAGATCCAATCGGGAGCCTCCTGCGCACCGAAGCGCCCGCCCTGCTCTTGCTGCTTGCGCAGCCAGACGACAGCCTTCTTGACGACGTCACGGTGCTCGCCGGACCGCAGGGTGTTGCCGTCGCCGAGAAAGGCGAGAAGCGCGAGCCCAGTGACCCCGACGTCGTAGCCCGCCTTACCCGCACCGTCGCACGCGTCGGGCGCGACGTCGTGCTTCATGAAGCGGTCGCAGTCCCACTTGCCGTCCTCGTCCTGGTGACGCGCGAGCCAGGCGAGGCCGGCGCGGACGTGTCGACGGATCGGGCGGTGTCCTCTGTAGAAGCGATCCGTGTAGGGCCCCACCGCCGCCGGGTTCCCGACGCTGATGCTCCCTGGCGTCCACTTGTCCGGGTCGAACGGCGCGATCCCGCGCGCCCGCAGGCGGACTCGGTAGAGGCTCGTCCGAGCCGTGACGAACAGGTCGCGCGATTCCTCGCCGCCGAAGGCCAGGTTGGCCGGCACCTCCGGGAGGTCGATCGTGGCGAGGTGCTCGCCGCGTGCCGAGTAGACGCGCACGCCGTCACGGCACGCCGCGTAGAGGTTGCCCTTCGCGTCACAGCGCAGCCCATCTGCGCCGGTCGGGATCCAGAACAACGGCTCGCTGAGCGTCCCGTCCAACCGGACCCCGAAGGCCCCGATCCGCTGCTTGTCGCCGCTGTCCGCGACGTAGAGCGTGTCCCCGGAAGGGGACAGGCACACCCCGTTGGGCATGTCGAACTCGCGCTGAACCACGACCGGCGAACCACCGCTCGGCAGGTAGTAGACGTAGTTCCCGGCCTGCTCGCGCTTCCGGCCGCGCAGCCCGTAGGTCGGGTCCGTGAACCAGATGTTCCCGAATCGGTCGACCGCCAGGTCGTTGGGCGAATTCAGCGGTTTGGCGTCGTGCTCCGAAGCCAGCACCGTGACCCGGCCGTTGTGTTCGTGACGCACGACGTTCCTGGCCGCGTGCTGGCACGAGAACAGGCGACCCTTGGGACCGCGCGCGTTGCCGTTGCTCTGCTCGCTGTCGCGCCACTCCTGCACGCCGCCGGCAGCCGCCCAGCGCATCAGCTTGCCGCGCGGGATGTCCGAGAACACCAGCGCCTGCTCCTCTGGCAGCCAGACCGGCCCTTCGGTGAACTGCATGCCGCCGCCGATCTTCTCGACCTCGGCGTCCCGGTCCACGACCTGCGCCGCCGACGGGTCGTGATGCTGGACCTGGGCCGGCAAGGCGCACGCGCACAGCAAGAGGGTCAGGACAGCGTCTAGGCGCATGCGGCTCGCTCCAGGGTCGAGGACGGCTCGCACTCTAGCCCTTCGCGACGAGTGACCGCTACGCTGCAGCCATGCGCGCTCGAGTCCTCCGCTCGCTCCTCTCCGCCGCCGCGATCCTAGCCGCCTTCGTGCCTGCTCGGACCGCATGCCCACAGGACGCCTGGGACCAGGGCTACGAGGTGGCGCGGCCACCGGTGGTGCTCCCGCTCGCGCAGCAGCGCGCCAAGGTCAACGCCGTGCTCGCCGAGCGGCTCGACGTGCTCCTGCCCAGGCTGATGCGCGAGTGCGGCGTCCAGATGTGGATCGTCGCCAACCGCGAGTACAACGAAGACCCCGTCTACCGCACGCTCGTGCCGGCGCCCTCGTTCGCAGCGCGGCGCACGACGATCCTCGTGTTCTTCGACCGCGGGCCCGAGCAGGGCGTCGAGCGGCTGACCGTCAGTCGCTACGGACTCGGCGAGCTCTACGAGAGCGCCTGGGACGGCGGCGCGACCGGCTCGGTGGACGAGCAGTGGCGACGGCTCGGCGAGCTGGTGGCGGCGCGCGACCCGGCGAACATCGCGGTCGACACGAGCGAGGACTGGGCCGTCGCCGACGGCCTCAGCGCGGGGCTGCGGCGACGACTCGAAGAAGCGCTCGGCGAACGCCGCGACCGCCTCGTCTCCGCCGAGCGGCTGTGCGTGCGCTGGTTCGAGACGCGCACCGAGGCAGAGCTCGAGCTCTACCCACAGATCGTGCAGCTCGCGCGCGGCGTGGTCGCCGAGGCGTTCTCGAGCGACGTGATCACGCCCGGCGTGACGACCACCGACGACGTGCGCTGGTGGCTGCGGCAGCGGTTCCGTTCGCTGGGCCTGCCGGTCTGGTTCCACCCGATCTGCGACGTGCAGCGACGGACCGAAGGCGCCGACGGAGCGCGCACGTTCTTCGGCGACAGCGACGCGACCATCCGGCGCGGCGACGTGCTCCACTGCGACGTCGGCATCCGCTACCTCCGCCTGTGCACCGACACGCAGGAGATGGGCTACGTGCTGCGCGCCGACGAGCGCGACGTGCCCGACGGCCTGAAGGCCGCGCTCCAGGTCGGCAACCGCTGGCAGGACCTGCTGACCTCGTCGTTCGTCGCGGGCCGCACGGGCAACGACATCCTCGCAGACACGCTGCGCAAGTGCCGCTCCGAGGGCGTACGCAACAGCGTCTACACCCACCCGCTCGGGTTCTTCGGCCACGCGCCGGGTCCGACGATCGGCATGTGGGACAACCAGGGCCCGACCCCCGTGCGCGGCGACTGGCCGCTGTTCGCGAACACCTGCTACGCGATCGAGGGCAACGTCAAGGTGCAGGTGCCCGAGTGGGACGACCAGTGGGTCCAGATCGGCCTCGAGCAGGACGCCTGCTTCGACGGGCAGAAGGTCTACTACCTGGGCGGCCGCCAGACGCGCTGGCACGTGGTGCGCTGAGCCGATCGCCGCGCGAACTTGGCAACCTGGGCGCGCCGCCGGTTCAATGAGCCGGTGCGCACCCGATCCCTGTCGTCCCTCTGCCTCCTCACGCTGCTGACGGCCTGCGCGGCCGACGACGCGCGACGCCAGATCGGCGAGGTCGAGCGCCTGTCGCCGGCGCTCGACGACCTGGTCGCCGACGGCGCACGCTTCGAGGTGCTGGCCGAAGGCTTCGCGTGGTCCGAGGGGCCGCTCTGGATCCCCGATGACGGCGGCTACGTCGTGTTCTCAGACATCCCGCCGAACCGCGTCATGAAGTGGTCCGAAGAGAGCGGGCTGTCCGTCTACCTCGCCAACAGCGGCTTCCTCGGCCCGATCCCGCGCCCCGACCACATCGATCCCGACGAGCCCGGCAGCAACGGGCTGCTGCTCGACCCCGACGGGCGCCTCGTGCTGTGCCAGCACGGCGAGCGACAGGTAGGCCGCATGACGGCGCCGCTCGACGCACCCGCCCCGCGCTACCAGCCGATCGCGAAGCGCTACCAGGGCAAGCGCTTCAACAGCCCCAACGACGCGGTGTTCCACCGCAACGGCGACCTCTACTTCACGGATCCGCCGTACGGGCTGACCCAGAAGATGCAGGACCCGACCAAGGAGCTGCCGTTCCAGGGCGTCTATCGCTGCACGCGCGACGGCGAGGTCACGCTGCTGACGAAGGAGATGACG
>JBERSB010000190.1:0-4046 GCA_041236755.1 Luminiphilus sp.
CGAGCGCCGTAGCAGCGCCTGCTCGGCCGGCGACTTGTGCGGCCGCATGCGGTTGAGGTAGCGCTCCAGCGACTCGACGGTGACGCCGCCCATGCGGTCACGCAGCGCTGCGGCGAACGCGTCTTCGCGGCTGCCGCGGCCGTCGAGCGGATCCTTGCTGCGCGCGGTGGCCGCAGATCGCGCCTTGCTGGGGGTGCTGCCCAGTTGTGCTGCCGGCCGCGTCGCGGTCACCACGGTCCAGGGCTGGCTGTCGCGCTGGTCGTCGAGCTCCTTCAGTCTGCGCGCGAGCGAACGCACATTGCCGACCTCGGCGAAGCCGGTGCGCGCGGCGCTCTCTTCGCCCGGCGCCAGGAAGCGGCCGTCCCACTTGGCAGAGAACGGGGAGTAGGGCGGCACCAGCAGCTCGTCGCGCGTGAGCTTCCCGCTGTCGACGACGAGCAGCATCGCCACGTCCGGCTCGGCGACCCCGGTCAGGTAGAAGAAGTCCTGGTCCTGCGGAAACGTCCCGAAGTCCGGCTGCTTGCTGCCGCCGCGCAGCACCACCAGCACCTGCTCGCCGGGGTGGGCTGCGCCGATGGCGGCGGCCAGCGCTACGCGGCGCTGCTTGTATTCGGCCGGTTGCACGGGCGGAGCCGCGGCCTGCGCTGAGAGCATGGCGGACAGCAGCGACGTCATCGCGAGCGATCGGGTCATCTCGTCAGCATACGCGCGCACTCACCGGGCACGTGCTCAGCTGAGGTTGTGGCAACATCGATACGCCGGCCTCGCCGAGGACTGCTAGCATGGCGCGCATGCGAGCCGCCCTCGTCGTCCCTTTGCTGAGCCTGTTCCTGGTCGCCCAAGAGGAGCCGCAGGAGACCTACGGCCACTCCCGCCACGGCACCACCTTCGACGAAGGCCCGAGGTCGGCGGCCTACCTGATGCCCGGGATGGGCGACGCCGTGCACGTCCCCGTCGACGGGATCAGCGAGCGCGCGCAGCGGTTCTTCGACCAGGGCGTGACCCAGCAGCACGGCTTCTGGCACTTCGAGGCCGAGCGGAGCTTCCGGCAGGTCGCCAAGCTGCACCCGGACTGCGCGAGGGCCTACTGGGGGATGTGCCGCGCCAACGACGAGAACGCCGAACGCGCCGCGGGCTTCATCGCGAACGCGGTGGCGCGCAGCGCAGGCTGCAGCGAGCGCGAGCAGCAGTGGATCGACGCGTGGGCGCGCTACTACCGCGTCGACGACAAGGACCGCGCCGAGCTGCGGTCGGGCGACGAGAAGCGCGTGGATGCCGCCGTCGAGAAGGTCGTCGAGAAGAACAAGAAGCGCGAGAAGAAGGACCTCGAGAAGCTCGACCTACGCCTGCTCAAGGACCTCGGCACGATCGTGTTCGACTACCCGGACGACGTCGAGGCCAAGGCGTTCCTGGCCGTGCAGAACTGGCTCGCCTCGCGCTGGGGCGGCGGCGTCAAGATCGTGTCGCACGCGGCGGTCGACGCGCTGCTGACGCAGGTGTTCGAGGCGCAGCCGCTGCACCCCGCGCACCACTACCGCATCCACCTGTGGGACCGCGAGGACGCGCGCCGCGCGCTGGTCTCGGCGAGCAGGAACGGCTCCAGCGCGCCGGCGATCGCGCACCAGTGGCACATGCCGGGCCACATCTACGCCAAGCTGCACCGGCACCGTGAGGCCGCGTGGCAGCAAGAGGCTTCGGGCCGCGCAGACCACGCGCACATGATGCGCGACGGCGTGATGCCGTTCTTGATCCACAACTACGCGCACAACCAGGAGTGGCTGGCGCGCAGCCTCGGCCACTGCGGCCGCGTCGAGGACGCGCTGCAGATCGCCAAGAACCTGGTCGAGCTGCCGCGGCACCCCGAGCACAACCGCATCCGCAGCGGCGGCTCGGCGGCCGGCTACGGCCGCAAGCGGCTGATCGAGCTCTGCGAGGACCACAACCTGTGGGCGCACGCGATCGAGCTGGTGCAGCAGGGATACCTCGAGCAGAGCGACGACCTACGCAGCGAGGTCGCGCGCCTGCGGCTGCTGGGGCGGGCGTTCTACCGCCTCGACCGCAGCGACGAAGCCGCGCGCGTCGTCGCCGATGTCGGCAACCTGCTGTCCAGGGCCCGCGCCGAGCGCGCGTCCGCGGTCGACGAGGCCGAGCAGAAGGCGCACGACGAGCGGCTCAAGCGCGACAAGATGCTCGCGGCGATCGAGGACGCCGGCAAGGAGCCGACCAGCATCGTGCAGGCCGTGCTCGACCTGCAGCGGGTGCTCGAGTCCGAGCGTCTGCTCGCGTCCGGCGACGCCGCAGCGGCGTTGAAGGAGCTCGAGGGCGTGCGCATCAGCCAGCCCCTGCGCACCGGCATCCAGATCGCGGCCGGCGAGGTCGACGAGGCCGTCAAGGCGCTGGAGAAGGAGGACAAGCGCAACCCCAACCGCGCCGCGACCCTCGCTGCGCTGCTGCGCGCGCGTCAGGCGCGCCTCGCTGCTGCCGCCGCCGACGACAAGGCCGCAGCGCGGCGCGAGCTCGAACAGACCATAGAAGCGGTCGCCGAGCTGGCGCCTCCTGCCTACCTGGAGCAGCTGGAAGTCGCGGCCGTCGCCGCCGCGGCAGGCGCGAAGAAGGCGTCGGCGTCCGGCGCGGGCTTCGGCGACGATTTCGGCCAGCGGCCCGAGCTCGCTTCGATCGGCCCGCGGGGCTGGAGCCCGGTCGCCAACAGAGGCTTCGCGCTGCCTGCGATCGACGGCAGCGACGTCGAGCTGGGCAACGCGGGGGCGGGCCGGGCCAAGCTCGTGGTCTTCTACCTCGGGTTCGGCTGCCTGCACTGCGTCGAGCAGCTGCACGCGTTGCGGCCGCTCGCGGACGAGTTCGCGGCCGCGGGCGTCGACGTCGTCGCGATCGGATCGGACACCGTCGCGACCACCAAGCAGGCGTTCCTGGACCTCGGCCCCGACGAGCGCATGCCGTTCGCGATGCTCTGCGATCCGGAGCTGGAGGCGTTCAAGCGCTGGCGGTGCTACGACGACTTCGAAGACATGACGCTGCACGGCACGTTCCTGGTCGACGCCGAGGGCCGGGTGCGCTGGCAGGACATCTCCTACGAGCCGTTCACCGAGATCGAGTGGCTGTTGGGCGAGAGCCGCCGCCTGCTCGCGCTGCCCGCGCCCGCCGGCGTCCGCTGATCGCCCGGTCGCGCGCGATTGCGCGAACCCGCGGCCCGTCCCGCAACGATCGTTGCTGCGGCTGGGCCGAAGTGGCATCCTTCGGTCTCAACCCCGAACCCGTGCAACCAAGGGAGGTGCGGCTTGGTAGTCGTCCCGCGCAAGCAGAGATCGAAGGACAAGGTATTCAAGGATAGGAAGTCGCTCGCGGCGATCCTCTCCGGTCTCCGGGCCAGCGGTAAGTCCGTGGTGCTCACCAACGGCGTCTTCGACCTGCTGCACGTCGGCCACCTGCGCTGCCTGGAGGACGCGCGCTCGCGCGGCGACCTGCTCGTGGTCGCGGTCAACACCGACAAGTCGGCCGCGGCGATCAAGGGCAAGGGCAACCCCATCGTCCCGTGCGACGAGCGCATGGAGATGCTGTCGGGGCTGTCGTTCGTCGACTACGTGACCTCGTTCGAGGACGAGACCGCCGACGAGCTGCTCCGTCAGCTCCACCCGACGCTCTACGCCAAGGGAACGGACTACAACCTCCGCACGCTGCCCGAGAAGGCGACGGTCAAGGAGCTCGAGATCAAGGCGGTCTTCGTCGGCGACAAGAAGGGCCACTCGACGACCAAGCTGATCCAGAAGATCCAGCGGCAGAAGAAGAAGTAGGCGGGCAGCGCCGGGGCGTACTCGTCGGCGCCCTGGCATGGTCGCCACGCAGGTGGCTTCAAGCGCCGCTGCCAAGGCGTCGATCTCGCTCCGGTGGGAGCGATCTCGACCAGCGCCGCGCAGCAGACCTACACGGCCGTTCCTCTACACGGCCTGGTCGGCAGCGAAGCCGTGCCGTTCGCGCTCTACCTGCGGACCGGTCCGGCGACCTGGGTGCTCTACAAGCCCGCGAAGGAC
>JBERSB010000191.1:0-4908 GCA_041236755.1 Luminiphilus sp.
CCCGCACGACCTGGGTGACCGTGCACAGCAGCGGCGAGACCGCCGACTTCACGTTGGACGACGACGGCGACCGCATCGACGTCGCGCTCACCCGCGGCGAGTGCGAGGCGCAGCAGAACCTCGGCACCGACTACGAGCACAGCCGGCTCCGCCACTCGGCGTGGGCGCTGCCGCTCGGTGCGACGGTGAGCGCGTTCGGGGTCAAGAGAGACGACGGCTCGTTCGGCCCGCTCCGAAACGTACCGCTGCTGGTCACCTTCATGACGCGCACCGAGCGCGTTCGCGCGTCGGCCGCCGCCGAGGGCTGGCTGTTCTTCGCGGCGCTGTTCTTCCTGTTTGCAGGCGTCGGAGCGGGTGCTGGTGTCCTCATGGAAGCCGAGCGCGGGGAGCAGTGGCTGCTGCCGGCGGGCATCGGCCTCGGCGCGATCGCGCCCCAGTGGGCGCTGTTGACCTACAACCGCCTCGTCCGGTTGCGGCAGCAGGTTCACACAGCCGAGAAGCAGGTCTCGATCGAGCTCGCGCAGCGCGCCCAGCTGGTGCCCAACCTCGTCGCGGTCGTCGAGGCTGCGAGCGGCCACGAGCGCGACCTGCTCGAACACCTCGCCGCGGTCCGGAGCGGCGGCTCGCTGGACGAGCAGGTGCGCAGCGAAGAGCACGCTCGCGGTGCTGCGAGCGCGGTCCTGGCGCTCCACGAGCGCTACCCGGACCTGAAGACCGACGCCCTCTACCTCGACCTCCACCAGCGCCTCTGGACGATCGAGGAGAAGGTCGCGCACGCCCGCGGCTTCTACAACGACACGGTCACCGAGTGGAATGACCGCACCCAGCAGGTCCCCTCGAAGCTGGTCGCAGCCGCCGCCGGGATGCGGCCCAAGCGCCTGTTCGAGACCGGCGACGAGGTGGACCTGCCGCCGAGGCTGGACCTAACCTAGCGTTGGCCTGGGAGCGCCGTTCAGCCGCGGAAGTCGGCAGAACGGATGCCGTAGCGCTGCATCAGCTTCTGGAACGCGCTGCGCGCCATGCCCGCCTCTTCGCTGCAGTGCGTGACGTTGCCCTTGTGGCGCGTCAACAGCTCCTCGACGTATGAGCGCTCCATCGCCGCGATCCGGCGCGCCTTGATCTCCTGGAACGTGCCCGCTTCGCCTGCGAGGCCGCCGTCGTCGAGCCGCACCTTCGGCGCGTCCTCGAGCAGCTCCGGCGGCAGGTCCGCGACGGTCAGCTCGGGCGGCTGGCCGAGCGCGCAGGCGCGCTCGAGGGCGTTGCGGACCTGACGCACGTTGCCCGGCCAGTGGTAGGCGCGCAGCCGCTCGGCGACGCCCGGACCGAGCCTGTTGATCCCGAGCTTGCGGCCGAAGCGCTCGAGGAAGTGCGCGACCAGCACGTCGACGTCCCCCTGCCGCTCGCGCAAGGGCGGCACCGGGACCTGCACGACGTCCAGCCGGTAGAACAGGTCCGAGCGGAAGCGGCCCTTCTCGACCTCGCCCTTCAGGTCGCGGTTGGTCGCGGCGACGATGCGCACGTCGATGTCGCGCTGCTCGTTGCCGCCGACCGGTCGCACGCTGCGCTCCTGGATGGCCCGCAGCAGCTTGGACTGGAACTCGAGCGGCAGCTCGCCGAGCTCGTCGAGGAACAGCGTGCCGCCGTCGGCGACCTGGAAGAGCCCGAGCTTGTCGGCTTCGGCGCCGGTGAACGCGCCCTTTCTGTGCCCGAACAGCTCGCTCTCGAACAGCTCCGCCGGGATCGCCGCGCAGTCGACGGGCACGAACGGCTTGTCCGCGCGCGCGCTGCTGTCGTGCAGGTGGTGCGCCAGCAGCTCCTTTCCGGTGCCGCTCTCGCCGAGCAGGAGCACCGACGCGTCGGTCCTCGCCGCCCGCTCCAACATGCTCATCACGCCTCCGAAGGCCTCGGACGTGAACACCAGGGGGCGGCTGGACCCTCCCGATCGCATCCGCTCCCGGAAGCCCTCGTTGGTGTCCTTGACCCTCCTGCGCGCGGTCGCCTTGCCGACGCGCTCGATCAGGTCGCGTTCGTCGTACGGCTTGGCGAGGTAGTCGAACGCGCCCTGCTTGATCGCGTTGACGGCCATCTGCAGGTCCGGATACCCGGTGATCAGGAGCACCTCGACGTCGGGGTCGCGCTCGCGGATCGCCTCGAGCAGCTCCATGCCGCTCATGCGGGGCATGCGCACGTCGCTCACGACGACGCCGAAGGACTCCCGGTCCAACAGCTCGAGCGCGTCCGGCGCCGACGCAGCACACTTGGCCTCGAAGCCCGCGCGGCGCAGCAGGAACGCGCACGACTCGGCGAGGTCGGTCTCGTCGTCGACGACCAGCACGCGCTCCGCGGCCTCGCTCACTGGCCGGACGGCTCCTGCTGGCACGCCTTGCAGCGGCCGTAGAGCCGGAGGCTGTGCCGCTGGATCAAGAAGCCGACCTTCTTCGCGGCCAGCTCCTGGCGCCGCTCGAGCTCGTCGTCTCGGAACTCGATGATCTGCTCGCACCCGAGACACACCATGTGGTCGTGGTGCTCGTGACCGAGCACGTGCTCGAAGCGCCGGCCGCCGTCGCCGGTCTCCAGCCCCTCGACGAAGCCGGACTCCTCGAGCACCGACAGCGTGCGGTAGACGGTGGCGCGCGACACCTTGGGGTCCTTCTTGCGGCAGAGTTCGAGCAGCTCCTCGGCCGTGAAGTGATCGTGCGTCTCGAGCGCCTCGCGCACGATCAGCGCGCGCTGGCTGGTCCAGCGGAAGCCGCTCCGTCGCAGGTGCTCCTCGACGATGCTTTGTTCCTGGTCGTGCTCCACGCCTCGCCCACGATACCGCTCCGGGGCGCAGGACTCACGCCCGGCGCGTGCGCAGTCAGGACTGGCTACCCGAGGCGCCGATGTCGCGGCGGAAGTGCACGCCGTCGAACTCGACCTTGGCGATCTCCTCGTAGGCGCGGCGCCGCGCCGCCTCGGCGTCCGTGGCCAGCGCGGTCACGGCGAGCACCCGCCCGCCGGCGGTCTGCAGCTGCCCCTCTGCGGAGCGCCGCGTGCCGGCGTGGAACACCTGCAGGTCCGGACCGGTCTCGATCTTGTCGAGCCCGAAGATCGGGACGCCCTTCTTGTAGTCGCCAGGGTAGCCGCCGCTGCAGGCGACGACGCAGACCGCGACGCGCGGATCCCAGGTCGGCGCCTCGACCGTCTCCAGGCGGCCCTCGGCGGTGGCCAGCAACAGCGGCACGAGGTCGCTCTTCAAGCGCAGCAGCAGCGGCTGCGTCTCGGGGTCCCCCATGCGGCAGTTGTACTCGAGCACGCGCGGCCCGTTCTGCGTCAGCATCAGGCCCGAGTAGAGGAAGCCGCGGAAGCGCCGGCCCTCGCGGTTCATCGCGTGCACGGTCGGGAACACGACCTGCGACTCGATCTGCGAGGCCATGCGCGCCATCAGCGGGACCGGCGTGATCACGCCCATGCCGCCCGTGTTCGGGCCGGTGTCGCCTTCGCCCACTGGCTTGTGGTCGCGCGCCGGCTCGAGCGGGACGATCGTCTCGCCGTCGGTGATCGTGATCAGCGAGACCTCCGGACCCTCGAGGCACTCCTCGAACAGCACGACCTCACCGGCCGCGCCGATCCGCCCGTCGAAGCACTCCGTGACGGCGACGCGCGCCTCGGCGTTGTTTTTGCAGACCGCCACGCCCTTGCCCGCGGCCAGCCCGGACGCCTTGACGACGATCGGCCCGTCGGCGCGGGACTCCAGGAACGCGCGCGCCATCGCGAGGTTCTCGTACGCCCACCACTGCGGGCCGGGGATCCGGTGGTCGGTGCAGAGCTTGCGCGCGAACTCCTTGCTGCCCTCGAGCTCGGCCGCGGCCTTGTCCGGGCCGAAACACAGCCGGCCGCGCTCACGGAACAGATCGACGATCCCCGCGCAGAGCGGCGCCTCGGGGCCGACGACCGTCAGGTCGATCGACTCTTCGACCGCGAAGCGCGCGAGACCTTCGAGGTCGTCCGACGAGATCGCGACGTTGTCGCCGACCTCTTCGGTGCCCGGATTACCGGGGGCGACGAACACGCGGTCGACCAGCGGGGACTGCTGGATCTTCCAGGCGAGGGCGTGCTCCCGGCCGCCCGAACCGACAACGAGGACTTTCATGTGCGGCGAGACGGTACGGGACCGCCCAGCCGCAGGAAAGGCGGCACGGGGAAAGCCTGCGCCACAAAAGCCTTTCCCCCCGGCGGCGGTCAGGCACGATCACCGCATGGACACGATCGTCATCTGCAACAAGGACCAGATGGGCCACGGCGACCGCGAGCTGGGCCAGAAGGTGCTCGGCACGTTCTTGAAGAAGTCGATCGCGTTGAAGGACTTCACGGCGATCGTCTTCTTCAACAGCGGCGTGCGCCTCGTCGGCGAAGGCTCGCCGGTGCTGACCGAGCTGAAGCTGCTCGAAGAAGGCGGCGTCGACATCGTGCCGTGCGGCACCTGCCTCGCCCACTACGACATCGAGCCGCAGGTCGGCGAGGTCTCGGACATGGACTCGATCGTCCAGGAGCTGAGCCGCGCGGCGAAGGTGATCACGCTCTGAGGCCGTGAGCGCGCCCCCCGATCCCAACGGCGCACCCCGGTCGACCGGGCTGTCCAAGCCGCTCGACCGCCTGCTCGGGCTGGTGCCGCTCGCCATCGCGATCCTGTGGGTCGCGGGCGTCGCGAAGTTCCGCGACTACGAGCTCGAGCCGATCCACTGGGTCACCCTGACCGCCTTCGCGTTCGCCATGCAGGTGATCGGTCGGCGCGCGCGACGCCGGCGGCCGCTGCCCCCGTTGCCCGAAGGCGCGCGCGCGGTCCCGCTCGCGGCGCTGGTCGCGACCATCGTCGCGGCGGCCGCGGCGGTCGCGGGCGGCGCGCTCGAGTGGGTCGCGCCGCGCTAC
>JBERSB010000192.1:0-10003 GCA_041236755.1 Luminiphilus sp.
GCTCGGTCTCGTGGGCTACGGCGTCTACCGGTTCGTGCAGCTCGTGCGCGCGCCGCTCGACCCCGAGTAGCGCAGCGTGCCTGCGACGAGCCGTCAGCGAGGTGCGCGGACCTCTCGGCGCAGCTGCTGGCGCCATTCGTCGCCTACGCTCGAGATCTCGGTCACGCCTTGGGTGGTCGTGACCTTCAGGTCTCCCTGACCGAGCGGGTCTGGGAGCCGCGGCGCCTCGCCGCGCAGCAGGTCGACCGCCGTTCGGAGCAGGCGCACCTCGGCCTTGACGCGCCGTAGGCTCCGCTCGGCGCAAGCGAGGTTCGGCGTGATCATCGCGGCCACGGCGTTGCCGCTCTGCCTCATGCGCTCGGCCTCGCGCTCGTACTCCGCCTCGCGATGCGGCCACGGCGCATCTCGTATCGCGTCCATGCGGTCGATGCCGTCTGCCATCAACGCGAAGGCCTCGGCCACCATCCAGGCGTCGGAGAACGCGTGCCGCCAGGAGGCGCCGCCGTGCCAGCCGTGCCACGCGTCGGCGCGGAACGGCGCGTCGAACAGCAGGCCGACCATGACGGTGAACTCGTGCTCCATGCGGAGCGAGGCCGGCAGCCGCGCGTCGAGCTGTGCGAGCCCGGCGGAGAACGTCCGCAGGTGCGCTTCGTCAAGGATGTGGAGATCCTCTTCGCCCCAGGCCTCGCAGCCGATCGCGACCAGCGCGCAGCCGACCATCTGGTTGATGAGCACGCCGTCGCGGACGCAGTCGACGCCGACCGTCATCGCGTCGAGCGTCGCCCCCACGCTCTCCGAGAGGTCCCCTTCGGCGCGCGCGCAGCGCGCCTCGAAGATCGTCACGTTCACAGCCCTGCGGTAGGCGAGCAGGTTGAGTACCCGATCCGGTCGGTCGAATGGGCGCACCATGCGACGATCGGACCGGTGCGCGCCCGCACGCACTTCTTCGACGACCGGCTGCCAACGCACACGCAGCCTCGCAGACGCGGCCAGCTCGGCGTCGCCCAGCTTCAGCGCGTCGCGGACCTCGGCGTCGTCGATCGACTCAACGAGCTCTGCTGCGCGGTCGTAGTGCTCGAAGGCTCTGCCAGGCGCGGTCGCGCCCCATGGCGCGTCGTGATGTACGGGCTCGGCCTCGTACTGCTGCCGGAGCGCGTTCGCGCGGCGCGAGAGCGTCTCGAACTCGCGCTCGGCGCGCAGCGATACCACCGCCGACGAGCACATGAGCAGGCCCGTGCAGGCGGCGGTGCCTGCGAGCACGATGCGGCTCCTGGTCTTCGACATGCCTCCTTATCGGCGTGCGCCGGCGCGCGCGTGGTTAGACTTCTGCGATGAAGTCCCTGCTCGCGATGGTCTTGGCCGGAGCCGCCATGGCACCGTGCATCTGGGACAGCGACACCCTGGACACGGAGCTGCGCGGCCTGCCCGACGCGCTCGACCTCGTGGTCGGCAAGTGGCACCGGCACGGCGAGGCCTACTACCGGGATCGGATCGCGCGGCTCGCCGAGAAGGACCCGCTGACGCTCGCCGAGTGCGACGACCTCGCCGTGGCCTACGAGCGGCTCGGCGACCGCGAGCAGGCCGTCGCGGTCATGGCGCGCAAGGCGGCGCTGCTCGACGCTTCGGACGACCTGGAGCACCGCTACCGCTACCACGCCAACCTCGGCACCTTCCACGCGCACGCGGGTCGCTTCGACGAAGCGCTCTCCGAGCTGCGCGCGGCGATCGCGCTCAACCCCGACGCGCACTTCGGGCGCGAGCGCTTCCAGATCGAGCTGATCGAGTTCGTGGCCGCAGCCCGCCAAGATCCGGCGCTTTGGCAGCGCTTCAGCTTCTTGCGGCACGCAGGCTATCGGGTCCAGGCGTTCATCGGGGCCGAAGGGCTCCGCTACCAGCCGGACCGGTCGCGCGACTGGGGTGACGACTGGCGCGGTGAGCGCGAGCTCGACTGGGACCAGGCCTACAAGGCCGTCGCGGGCATGCTGCGGTTCGGCGGCCTCGAGGGTCCTGAGCTCTACCGGGCGCTCGCGGAGCTGTTCTTGGCGAAGCAGCACCTGAACCTCGCCTGGTGGGCGCTCGAGCGCGCGATCGAGCGTGGCCACCCGGCGGCCGAGCTGCTGCGCCGCGGACAGCAGAGCATCGAGAAGCACTGGGACGAGGCCCGACAGCACAACCGCAACGGCCACGTCGCGCCGACCAGCGAGGTCGTGGCCGCGCGGCGCGCGGCCGCCGACCGCTGGGTCGAGGCGTTCCAGCGCGCCGAGGCGGCGGCGATCGCGCGCGGCGAGGACGTGCGCAGCGACGCGGGGCTGCAGCGGCTGCTGGAGCAGGCCTCGGGCGAAGAGGGTGTCGGCACCTCGGACCGGCCGCGCGGCTTCCCCGTCGAGCTGATCGTGACCGCGGGGTGCCTCGGCCTCTTCGTGAGCTGGCTGGCCATGCGACGGGCAGGTCGGTGAGCGCGACGTCGGCGCGTCCTCCGCGGGACCTGCCGCCGATGTGGTTCGCCGCCGCGCTCGGCGCGATGTGGGCGCTGCATCGGTGGGCGCCGGTGGGGACCCTCGTTCCTTTGCCCTGGTCGCGGTTCGGCTGGCTGCTCGTCGCGTTCGGCGGGTCGCTCGCGCTGCCGGCGATCCGCGCGTTTCGCCGCGAGGCCACGCCCGTAAAGCCGTTTCGTCCGGTTACCTCACTCGTGGTGACGGGGCCCTACCGCTTCACGCGCAACCCGATGTACCTCGGCCTCGTCGCGGTGAGCTTCGGCGTCGGGGTCTTGCACGGCACGGCGACGCCGCTGCTCGTGCCGCCGCTCTTCTGGGCGCTGTTGGACCGGCGGTTCGTGCGGCGCGAGGAGGCGATGCTCCTGGAGGCCTGCGGCGACGGCTACCGCGGCTACTGCGCGCGCGTGTCGCGCTGGTGGGGCCGCACGAGGGCGGGCTGACGGCGTGCTGCGAGCCGTCTAGAACGGAGCGCTGTGGCCTCGGCAGGCCGGGCTCGTAGGCTGGGGGCGATGAGCTACGAGACCCTCGAGATCGCGACGGACGGAGCGGTGCGCCACGTCCGACTCAACCGCCCCGACGTGCGCAACGCCTTCAACGGGACGGTCGTCGACGAGCTGCACCAGGCCTTCGCCGAGGCCGACGCCGACGACGCGACCCGGGTCGTCGTGCTCAGCGGCAACGGCAAGAGCTTCTCGGCCGGCGCCGACCTCGCGTGGATGAAGGAGCAGGCAGGCCTGCCACACGCCGAGAACGCCGCAGGCGCAGACCACATGGCGCGCATGTTCCTCGCGATCGCCCGGTGCAAGAAGCCGGTCGTCGGCCGCATCCACGGCCACGCGCTCGGCGGCGGCTCCGGTCTGACGGCGGCGGTCGACATCGCGGTGTGCACCGAGGAGTGCCTGTTCGGCCTGACCGAGGTCAAGCTCGGCATCGTGCCGGCGGTGATCTCGCCCTTCGTGCTGCAGAAGATCGGCGCCGGCCGGGCGCGCACGCTGTTCTTGACGGGCGAGCGGTTCGACGGGCGCGAGGCGCAGCGCATCGGGCTGGTGCACCGCGCCGTCGCCGAGTCGGAGCTCGACGCGTCGGTCGACCAGGTGGTGCAGGAGCTCTTGTCTGCGGGGCCGGCGGCGGTGGCGAGCGCCAAGGAGCTGATCCGGAGCGTGGCGCACCTGTCGCTCGAGGACGCGGTCCCGGTCACCTCGAAGTGGATCGCGGACCTGCGCGCGACCGACGAGGCCAAGGAGGGCTTCACGGCCTTCCTCGACAAGCGCAAGCCCGGCTGGATGCGCTGATCAGCCGCGGGAGCGGGCGCGCTCGTGGTCGCGCGCCGCCGCGCGGATCGCGTCGAGGCGCTCGGGCGCCAGCTGTGCGGCCTCGGCGCGCACGACGAGCTCGCGCGGGGTCTCGCCGCGCCGCAGGTCGAGCCGCGCAGCGCGCAGCGCGCGCTCCAGAGCTGCGACGGACGCCGGCCGCGCGCGGCGGCGGCTGCGCAACCACCACAGTCCCAGGAAAGCGCCGACGACCAGCGCGCACGTGAGCGGGCGGCGTAGCGGCAGCGACAGGGCCGCGCTCAGCCAGCGCGCCCGCTCGTCGTCGTCGAAGTTCGTGACGGCGGTCCAGGCCGACTCCAGCCACGCCATCGTCTCGCGCCAGAACCCGCTGCCGCCGCGAACGCGTCCGACGTCCGCCGGCGGCGTCGCGTCGAAGGTGTACCAGGCGCCGTCCGGCGCGAGCACTTCGACCCAGGCGTGCGCGTCCCGCGCGCGCGCGACCATCGCCTCGCCGTCTTCGCTGCGCTCGTGCACCAGGTAGCCGCCGACGACCCGGCAGGGCACGCCCTCGGACCGCAGCAAGAGCGCCAGCGCGGTCGCGAAGTACTCGCAGTGTCCCGGCGCTGTGCCCATCAGGAACTCGACGAGGTTGCCGGCGAAGCCGGGGCCGCCGGGCAGCTCGTAGCGGCGGTTCTCCCGTAGCCAGGTGGCGGCGTCATGCGCGAACGTCAGGTCGTCGGCGTCCTCGCCGGCGCGCTGCCGGAGCCGCCGCGCGAGGTCCCGCGCGAGCTCGGGCACGCCGCCGTCCGGCAGCGCGGTGAAGACCGCTGCGAGCAGCGGCGTCGTGCTCGACTCCGGCAGCGGCTGGGCCAGCCCGATCGTGTAGGCGAGCGGCCCGCGCGGCGCGTCGTTGGCTGCGACGATCGAGAAGCCGGCGTGCGACTCGGGCTCCAGCAGCACGCCCGCGAAGCCCTCGGGCTCGACCGCGATCGCGTTGAGCGGCGCCGGCAGCAGCCCCGAGCTCCGCGCGTAGAGCTGCACCGTCAGCTGCGTGTGCGCATCGCCGCGGCCGTCGCGGAGCCACGAGCCGGTGCGCGTGCGCCGCCACTTCGCGTCGCTCGAGCCCGCCTTGCCGAACTGCTGGTCGGACTGGGGGTGCCAGGCGCGCCCGTCGAAGGTCGAGAACGCGTTGGCGCGCCAGTGGGTCGGGACGACGGCGCAGTTGCCGTCGGGGGGCTCGATCCGCAGCGCCAGCTGCTCACTCAGGTACGCGGGCTGGTTGCGCTCCAGCTCGATGCGATCCGTCAAGCCGCCCTGCAGCGGCTGGTGGAACGCGATCTGCTCGCGCAGCCATCCCTGCCGCTCGAAGTCGCGCGGCCACAGCACGAACACGAGCGCCGTCGTCGCAGTGACGGCGGCCGCGCGCGGGAGACTGTCGCGCAGCACGGTCCAGGCGACCGCGCGGCCGACCGCGCGGCCGTGGCCCGTCAGGACGTAGAGCTCCAGCGCGGGGACGAGCACGAGGGTGTGGGCGGCGAACAGCAGCGACCACCAGAAGTCGGGCACGAAGAAGCTCGTGACGAACGCGATCAGGAACGAGTTGAAGAACGTCAGGTCGGGTCGCTGCCGGGCGCCGATGTTGTTCAAGAGGTGCACCTGGCACAGCACGGCGAGCACGAGGCCGTCCTCGAGCATGTGCAGCAGGCCGGTGGTCGTGGCGTGGTGGACGAGCAGCGAGAACACGACGACCACGCCGACGTTCCAGGCGGCGCGGTAGGCGAAGTAGCGCTGCAGGCGGCGCAGGCGCACGGACGCGAACGACAGGACCCACAGCGGCGCCATCAGCCCCGTCGAGACGGCGCCGGTCGCCTGCACGAAGCCCAGGTCGCAGAGCGTCAGCAGCAGCAGCAGCGGGTGGAGGCGGTCGCTCACGACGACGGCCTCCGGTCCTCGGGGAGGCAGACGGCGCCGGGCGCGCGCGGCGGCGCCGGCGCGCTGTCGGGCAGCGCCGTGGCTGCGGCGAGCCACGTCAGCGCGGTTGCGGCGTCGCCGGTCCCCGCGTCGACGACGAAGTCGGCTCCTTGGCTGAGCAGCTGGACGGGCGCGCCGCTGCGTGCCGCGAGCACGAGGGTCGTAGCTTGCGACAGCGCGCGCTCGAGCGCTTCGGCTCCGGCCCGTCGGTCGAGGCGGACCTGGACCAGCGCGCGGCCTTCGCGCTCACGCTCCTTCACGACGGCCTCGCCGCGGCGGGCAGTGGCGCGCCAGTGCATGTCGGAGACGGCGTCGCCGGTTCGGAACGGGCGCAGCCCGGCGATGCCCGCGCCGCGGCCGGAGAGCAGCGCGCCGTCGCCCGCGACGTCGGCGCCACCAGCGCGCGAGACGTCGTCGAGGGCCAGCGGCGCGGGGTGCGTCACGATCTCGAACGACGCCTCGACGCGGCGCGTCACCACGAAGAAGCCGAACGGGAAGCGGCTCTGGACCAGCGCGTGCTGCTGGCGCGCGACGCCGCGCTGCTGGGCCACGAGCGCGCCGCCGAGGACGGCCGCGCCGCGCAGCGCTGCGGTGTGCGCGACCTCTGTGCGTCCTCCTGCGAGCGGCAGCGCGACCGCGACGTCGAAGCGCAGCCGTCGCCGTGCCCGGACGTGCACGGTCACTTCGCGTTCGCTGCCTGCCGCAGCAGGCGCCGCGCGCACCGCGTCGACGTCGACGTCGGCGAGGTTGCTCCACGCCCACGCCGCGCCGAGCAGGCCCAGCACGGCGCTGAACGCGAGCAGCAGGAAGAACAGGTTGCTGTAGTTGGTCGCCAGGAACGCGAGCTCCAGCGCGCAGAACAGCAGCAGCCCCTTGGCGCCGAGCGCCGTCGGCCGGATGGCGAAGCGCGACGCGGCCATCGCGCCTACAGCGGCACGGGGACGCCGGCGAGCACCTGCCGCAGCAAGGGCGCCGCGTCGTCACCCTGGTGCAGGAAGATCCGGTGCGCCAGCGTGCACGCGGCCATCGCCTTCAGGTCGTCGGGGAGCACGTAGTCGCGCTCGTCGAGTAGCGCGCGCGCGCGGGCCGCCTTCAACCACATCAGCGCCGCCCGCGGGCTCGCGCCAAGCTGGACGTCCGGGTGCTCCCGCGTCGCGTGCACCACCCTGAGCGCATACTCCGCGACCGGGTCGCGGACGCGAACCGAGGCGCACAGCTCCTGCAGCGACGACAGCTGCGCAGGCGTCATGACGGGGTCGATGCGCTCGAGCTCGGCCTCGGCGTCTTCACCCGTGTAGAGCGCGAGCTCGAACTCCGGCGTCGGGTAGCCGAGCTCGACCCGCACCAGGAACCGGTCCAGGGCGGCTTCGGGAACGGGAAACGTGCCGTGGAACTCGATCGGGTTGCGCGTCGCCAGCACCGTGAAGGGCGCTGCGACCTCGACGCTGCGGCCGTCGACCGAGACGGAGCCGTTCTCCATGGCCTCGAGCAGGCAGGACAGCGTGCGCGGGCTCGTGCGGTTGATCTCGTCGGCGAGCACGAGGTTGGCGAAGATCGGGCCCGGAACGAAGTCGAACGTGCCGGTGTCCTGCTTCCACACCGAGGTGCCGAGGACGTCGCTCGGCATCAGGTCGTTGGTGAACTGGACGCGCCGGAAGCTGCCGTCGATGCAGCGAGCGAGCGTGCGCGCGAGCAGCGTCTTGCCGATGCCGGGGATGCCCTCGACGAGCACGTGGCCGCCGGCGACGAGCGCGCAGAGCAGCGGCTCGACAGCGCCTTCGGGGAGCTTGACCACGCGGGTGAGCCGCTCGGTCAGCTGGTCGCGCGCGCGGCGCGCCTCGGGGATGGTCGTCGTCGTCGGCACGGGTGCTCCTGTACTGACTTTCGGCTCGCGCGCGTGCTCTGGATGAGCCGCGTCGCCGATGCCGCGGTGGCATCGGTCTCAGTCTGCGTCAGCCGCGCGGCTCTGCCGGCGGGCGCACCAGCTGCCGGAACCGCTCGTCGGTGCGGAGGCCGTCGAGGTCCGGCTCGTCGAGCGCGTAGGTGCGGTTGGTCGGATTCAGCCCGCAGGCCACGCTCAGGGCGTCGATCGCGCGGTCGGTGTGCTCGGAGAGCGCCAGGTAGCAGGCGAGGTTGAAGTGCGCGACGTCGTGCCGCTGGTCGCGCTGGATCAGCTGCTCGACGCACCGGATCGCGCCCTCGAGGTCGTCGTGGCGGCGCCGGCACCACGCCTCGGTCAGGTCGATCCACTCGTCGTCGGGCTGCAGCGCGCGCAGCTCCGCGAGGTCCGAGAGCGCGGCGTCGAAGGCGCCCATGCGCGCCGAAGCGCGGACGCGCAGGGCCAGCCCGCAGGCGCGCGCCGCGGGTTCGCCGAGCAGCGGGTCGAGCAGTTCGATGGCGCGCTCCGGGCAGCGCAGCTCCAGCCAGCCGTCGGCTTGGTCGACGATCCGCTCCAGCGCTCTGGGCACGGGGTAGATCAACGCCTGCCCTCCTCGTCCATGCCGTCGATGCGCCGCCAGATCTCGGCGACGACGGTGTTGAGGCGATGGTCGCCGTCGGGCACGACCCAGAGCTGCTTGCGCGGGTCGCTCATCGCGCCGAAGAACCACTCGCTGACCTGCAGCGGGATCACGTCGTCCGCGGTGCCGTGTACGAGCAGGGTCGGGACGGCGACGCGGGCAGGCAAGCCGCGCTCGTCGAGCGCCTCGGCGTCGTCGCGCACGCGCGGCTCGACGAAGAACGACGCGCCCTGTGCCGTGTGCATGACACCGTCGCCGTCGATGTGCTCGCGGATGCGCGGCATCAGTCCGAACGCCGGCGCCAGCAGGGCGAGGCTGCAGAAGAGGTCGGGCCGCGCGGCGGCCGCGTGCGCGGCGACGAGCCCACCGAGGCTCGAGCCGACGACGATCGCGGGGCCCGTGCGCTCGAGGATCCTGACCGCGTCGTCGACCAGCTCGCTGACCGCGACCCGGCCGAGCTGACCGGACGACTCCCCGTGGCCGCGCAGGTCGAAGCGCAGAAACCCGCGCCCGCGCGACCTCGCGTGCGCCAGCAGCGACTCGCTCTTCTCGCCCTGGCGGACGGACGTCATGCCGTGCAGGAAGACGTAGGCCGGGCCGTCGCCGGCGCGCTCGTCGCCGACCAGGTAGTGACCTCCGCCGAGGTCGATGCGAAACGGCGTCGTCGCCACGAAGGAGCGCGTCCGGACTGGTGAGGAAGGAGGCGGCGGATCAGACGATCCGCTCGATCTCGGCGATCTTCACCTGAACCGCGCCCGACGGCGAGGGCATCTCACCGAGCTCGCCGACCGACTTGCCGAGCAGGCCCCTGGCGAGCGGCGCGCGGTAGTTGATGGTCTGCTCGTCGGTGGCGTCCCACGGGCCGAGCACGCGGTACTCGAGCTCTGCGCCGCTGCCCTCGACGACCAGCTTCACGCGCTGCCCGGGCGCGACCACGTCCTCGGGGATCTCCTGGTCCTCGATGAGCTTGGCGCAGCGGATCTCCTCGTCCATCTCCTGCGCGCGCCCGGTGAGGTTGCGCTGCTCCTCCATCGCCGACTCCCACTCGCTGTTCTCGGAGAGGTCGCCGAGCGACGCAGCGGCGCCGATGGCCTTCGAGTTCTCGGGGATCTTGACGTCGACCAGGACGCGGTACTCCTCCTTGATCCGCTTGAGGCCCGCCTGGGTCGTGAAGATGAACTCGTCCTTGTCCCAGAACGGCGTCTCGGGCTCTGCCAGGATGTCCGGGTAGAGGCGGGCGACCGTGCGGTCGAGGTAGACCTCGAGCTCGGTGGGGAAGTCCTCGCCCGCGCGCGCGACGATGCCGACATACTGCGCGAGGTCCTCGCGCGAGATGCCTTCGCACGCCTTGTCGAGCAGGCCGCGCTTGCCCGTCAGCATGCTGATCAGGCGGTTGAGCAGGCGGCCGTGCAGCTGGTTGGACTTGCGGTCCTCGTTGAGTACGCGGCCGAGGTGCAGCAGCACGCGCACCATCGTGACGGCGTCGGGGCACGCCTCCTGGCCGTCGAAGACGCCGTCGCTGTAGTACTTGCCCAGCAGGTAGGTCATCAGCGGGTGGCGCTTGGGGTCGGGCGCCACGCGGTTCCAGAGCGCGAGGATTTCCGGGCCGTGCTCGGTCTCGACGAGCTTGTCGGCGACCTTCTCCACGCTCGTCGCCGGCCAGTCGGTCAGCGTCGCCACGCACTGCTGGGCCCAGTCGCCGCCGAGCGCGTGCGGGAGCAGGTTGACGGCGTGCTCGCGCGACGCC
>JBERSB010000193.1:0-3589 GCA_041236755.1 Luminiphilus sp.
CCGCCCTCGGGGCCGATCAGGCAGACGACGTCGCCCGGGATGCTCGCCGCCGTGGGCCGCGCGCCGTCGGCGTCGGCGAGCAGGCGGCCGCCGGGCAGCGGTCCTTCCAGCAACTCCGTGAGCTCGAGGGGCTCGCGCACGTCGGGAAGAAACGGCCGCGCACACTGCCCGGCGGCTGCCGACGCGAGCTTGCGCCAGCGCGCGACGCGCAGGTTCTGCGGCCGGCTGCGGGCGGTCCAGAGCGGCTGGAAGGCCGCGACCCCGACCTCCGTGCCGTGCTCGACGAGCCAGTCGGCCCGCGCCGGACGCGGGCAGGCGAAAGCCAGCGTGACCTGGCGAGGCGTGGGCTGATGACGGACGGCCGCTCCGACCTCGACCGCCAGCTCCTTGCGCCCCGCCGCGGTGACCGTCGCCCGCGCGGTGCTGCCGCGCCCGTCGCAGAGGGTGAGCTCGTCGCCCTCGCGCACCCTCATGACCCGCAGCAGGTGGTGGGCGACGTCGCCGCCGAGGGTCGCGGCGCCCGCGTCGGGGAGGTCTCGGACGTGGTAGAGGTTGGCCATGCTGTAGGCGCCGGTTACTTCGGCCAGTTGTAGCGATATGTAGGCCCTACAGCACCTTGCGACGCGGCTTCCGGACGGTAGCTTGTTGCAGTCCTGTATCAGGCCGTCGTCCGCGGCCCGGTGCAGTGATGTTCCAGCTTCGCCGCAGCGTAGTCGGAACTCTACCGGTCGCCCCGCCGGTGTCGGCGTCCTCGGCGCCGCTACGACCCCTCACCACGACCTATGGCCAACAACGTCCTCGAGATCCTCGATGGGGATCGGACTGGCGAACGCGTCGCCGTGGGCGACGCCCCCGTGCGCATCGGCCGCAAGGCAGGCAACGACCTGGTGCTCGCCGACGAGAAGACGTCGGGCGTGCACTGCGAGCTGGTCACCGAGGACGGCCGCGTCGTGCTGCGCGACCTCGGCTCGACGAACGGCACCTTCCTGGACGGCAAGCGGGTCACCGAGGTCGTGCTGACGCCCGGCGACGTCGTCACCGTCGGCCGCATACGCGTCCGCTTCGGCGACGGCGACGAGGCTGCGCCCGCAGCCGACGACGACGGTGAGTTCTCCCTGCGCACGCTGGACGCGTCGCGGCTGCAGAAGCGCGGCAGTCCGGTCGGTCTGCTGGTGGTGCTGCTGCTGGTGCTCGGCGGCGGCGGCTACTGGTGGTGGACGCAGCAGGGCGAGGGCCCGGCGGTGCGGCGCGCGGTTGCGCAGTGGCAGCGCGACGCGATGGTCGTCGCCGGCAACCGCCTCGCCGCAGACGTCGCCAAGTGCGAAGGGGACGAGGGCTGGGAACTGAAGGCCGCGGGACTGGGCTTCCGCGGCAGCGCCGACGCGCACACCGGCGCGGGCGCCTTCTCGGCCTACGTCGCCGACGAGCTCGCGGACGGCGCCCCCGAAGCAGGCGCAGACGCGGCGACGCGCCGCGGCGACGGCTTCGCGGTGATGCGCCTGGCTGAGCCGCTCGAGGTGTTCGCCGGGCGGACGCTGACGGTCTCTGCGCACTGCCGGACGGTCGGTGGAGCGCTCGTCGGCGTGCGCGCGGTCGTCTTCGACGACGACGAAGCGTCGCCGTTCCGGTTCGTGACGGGCACCCGAATGGCGGCGCTGAAAGGTTGGGAGCGCGTGGAGGCGGCGGTGACCGTGCCCTCGGGCTGTGACCGGCTCCTGGTCGAGGTCGTCGCGGCGCTGCCCGGCGACGACGCCGAGGCGGCCGTCGACGACGTCGCGGTCGTGGACGGTGGCGACCCGAACGGCTTCGAGGTCAAGCTGGAGTCGGGGCGCACGGCGTTCGGCTGTGGCGGCGCGGTGGCCGTGCGCTCCGCGGACATCGAGAGCCCTGCGACCGTGCTCGGCCTCGCGCCCGACCGGGTGCCCGCCGCGCTCGCGCCGCTGCACGGTGCTGGGCTCTGCGCGCTCTCGGACGTGGGCGCGTCGCTGAGCTGCGCGGACGCAGACGGGGGCTTCGCGCTCGCCGTGGCCTACCTCGCGGACAGCGGTGCTAGCGGCCTGCGCTTCGTGTTGCCGGCCGGCGCGGGTGACGCGCTGATGATCCGCGCGGGCGTCGACGGCGCGTTCGCCTCGACCGGCGCCGCGTCCGAGTTCACCGCGGCGCGCGTGCTGTTCGGCAGCTTCGGCACCCGCGGCATGCTGCGCTTCGCGGACGCGACCGCTGTGCGCGGGATCACGGGCGGGGGGGTCTACCGCATCAGCGTGGGCGCGGACGCTGCCGACGTGGTCGTCAACTTCCGCGCGGCCCGCCAGGAGGCCGGCAGCCTCGTGCGCGCAGCACAGGCCGCGCTCGCTGAGGACCGGCCCGGGGACGCGCTGGACACCCTCGCGCGGGTGGCTGCGGAGTTCCCGATGGACTCCGCAGAGCTCGCGGCGGCGCGCCAACTCCGCGCCGACATCCTCTCCGAGCAGGGCGCTGCGCTGCGCAAGCTCCAGAAGGAGCTCGAAGAGGCCGACTTCTTCGACACCCGCGGCGGCTTCGAGCGCGTCGTCGACGCCGTCGACGGGTTACTGGAGCGCTACGGCGAAGCCAACGTCGAGGACCTCCCGGCCGCCCGGGCGCTGCGCGGCCGGGCCGAGGAGCGCCTCGCGGCGTTCGGCCGCACGATGTTCCGGGCCAAGCGCGAGCGACTCAAGATGCTCGCCGATGCGTTCGGGGACGCGCAGCAGCCGGCGCTGCAGAAGCTCGTCCAGGACTACATCGCCCGGCACCTGCCCGAGGCCGCCGACGAGGGCGGTGGTGACGAAGGCGGCGGTGACGAAGGTGGCGGCGACGAAGGCGGCCGCGACCCGCGCAGCCCCCGCTAGCTCCACAGCCAAGCGCCCGAACCGAACAACGACATGGCAAGCAAAGCAACCGCGGTCGACATCGGCAGCCACAGCGCCAAGGTGCTCGTGGCCCAGGTCGGCAAGCACGGAGTCAGCGTCCTGCGCTTCGCAGGGCTGCCGTCTGCGGACGGCGGCGCGTCGCTCGCCGCGGCAGGCGTGCCGCTCAAGGACGCGACCTGCGGCCTCACGGGGCGCGACATGACGCTCCGCTACAGCCAGGTGCCGCCGACGCCGGACTGGCAGCTGCGCAACCTGATGGACCTCGAGATCCAGGACCTCGCGCAGCAGTCCGGCGGCCAGCTCTCCGCGGACTACAACCTGCTGCCGATCGAGGACGAGTCGGGCAGCGACACGGTGCTGCTCGCGCTCGACAAGGACGAGGGCCTCGAGCGCATGCAGGGCGAGGTGCAGTCGGCCGGCGGCGCTGTGACCGCCTACGTCCCCAACTGCACGGCCCTCTACAACGCCTACCTCAAGTGCGGCCCGGTCGACGCCGACGCGGTCGTCGCGCTGGTGAACATCGGCCACCAGACGATCGATCTGGCGATCGTGCGCGGCACGGACCTGCTGTTCGCGCGCAACCTGACCAGCGGCACCAAGGTCCTCGACGAGGCGATCGCCAGCAGCTTCAACGTCTCCGCGCGCAAGGCCGAGGTGCTCAAGAAGGACCTGCTCGACCTCGACCCCGCGAGCCGCGGCAA
>JBERSB010000194.1:0-6911 GCA_041236755.1 Luminiphilus sp.
CGGCTCGATCGCCGAGCTCGAGCGGGACTTCGGCGTCGAGGTGAAGGACCTGCCCCGGCCGTTCGTCGACGAGCTCGTGCGGCCCAACCCCGACGATCCGACCGGCAAGTCGACGATGCGGCGCGTGCCCGAGGTCCTCGACTGCTGGTTCGAGTCGGGCTCGATGCCGTTCGCGCAGGTGCACTACCCGTTCGAGAACAAGGAGTGGTTCGAGCGCAACTTCCCTGCCGACTTCATCGTCGAGTACGTCGCGCAGACGCGCGGCTGGTTCTACACGCTGGTCGTGCTGGCGACCGCGCTGTTCGACAAGCCGCCGTTCAAGAACGTGATCTGCCACGGCGTCGTGCTCGACACCGAGGGCCAGAAGCTCAGCAAGTCGCTGCGCAACTACCCCGACCCCGAGGAGATGTTCGAGACCGTCGGGGCCGACGCGCTGCGCTGGTTCCTGATGAGCAGCCCGATCCTGCGCGGCGGCGACCTCGCGATCAGCAAGGACGGCAAGCAGATGCACGAGGTCGTGCGGCTGGTGCTGAACCCGATCTGGAACGCCTACTACTTCTTCACCCTCTACGCGAACACCGACGGGGTGACCGCGCGCCTGCGCTACGACCAGGAGGCGGTGCTCGACCGCTACGCGCTCGGCAAGACGCGCGCGTTGGTCGAGGGCGTGCAGCGTCGCATGGACGACTACGACCTCGCGGGCAGCTGCGACGTCGTGCGCGAGTACCTCGACGCGCTCAACAACTGGTACATCCGCCGCAGCCGGCCGCGGTTCTGGGGTGAGACCGGCGACGACGACCGCCAGAGCGCCTATGACACGCTCTACACGTGCCTGGTCACGCTCTGCCAGGCGGTCGCGCCGCTGCTGCCGATGCTCAGCGAGAAGGTCTACACGGGCCTGACCGGCGAGGAGTCGGTCCACCTCGCCGACTGGCCGGACGCTTCGCGCTTGCCGCAGGACGCCGAGCTGACGCGCGAGATGGACCGCGTGCGCGACGGCTGCTCGGTCGGGCTCTCGCTACGCGAGCAGCAGAAGCTGCGCACGCGGCTGCCGCTGCCCAAGGTGACGCTGGCCGGCGCGGACGCGCGCCTGATGGCGCCGTTCGTGCACCTGCTGCAGGACGAGCTCAACATCAAGGCGGTCGATTTCGCCGACGACCTCGAGCAGTACGGCACGTTCCGCCTGCAGGTCGACGCCAAGGCGCTCGGTCCGAAGCTCGGCAAGCAGATGAAGGACGTGCTCGCTGCGACGCGTTCGGGCGACTGGTCCCTGGACGGCGACCGCGCGGTCGCCGGCGGCGTGACCCTGGCGCCCGGCGAGTTCGTGCTGCAGCTGCAGCCCAAGGACGGCATCGCCGCAGCGGCGCTGTCGACCAACGACGTGGTCCTGGTGCTCGACACCGAGGTGACGCCGGAGCTCGAGGCCGCGGGCGTCGCGCGCGACTTCGTCCGGCTGGTGCAGCAGGCGCGTAAGGACGCGGGCCTGCACGTCAGCGACCGCATCGAGCTGTTCTGCGCGGTCGAGGACGCGGCTGCGCGCGCCGCGCTCGAGCGGCACGACGGCTACGTCAGCCAGCAGGTGCTGGCAGCGCGGATCCAGTTCGAGCCTGCGCCCGCCGGCAGCTACGAGGCCTCGGGCGCCGTCGGCGGGGGCGCTGCCGTAGCGTTCGCGCTGCGCCGCGCCTAGCGGCCTCAGCCGCCGAGCAGTTGGTCGATCTGCGCCTGGACGGCGGGTCCCTTCATGAGGTGACCCTCCTCCTTCCACAGGATCTTGTCCTGCGCGTCGGTGATGACCATCCCGTGGATGTCGAACCCGTACTGCTTGATGCGTTCGTCGGCGCCGGGGTCGGTGGTCTTCACGACTTCGAACTCCATCCGGCCGTCATACTGCTCTGCGAGCCCATTCACGATGGGCACGACTTTGCCGCAGAGGAATCAACCGTCGACGTTGAAGTAGGTGAGCGTCATCTTGCCGGCTGCCTGCTCGCCCGGCGCTGCGGCCTGCGGCGCTCCCGCCGCGGCGGCCTGCGGAGACGAGGCGTCGCCGGGCTCGCCGCTGCAGGCCGCGAGCGCGGCGAACAGCACGGCCCCGCTGGTGAGGTGCTTGATCATGCGGCCAAGATACCGCCATCGACGTGCGGTTGCGTTCCCCTCTCCCGCAAGCTCCGCGGCGAATCGTCGCGCGCAGCGGTTTACGGGCGGGGGCCGACGTGCTTGCATCAACAGCCGACCCCAACCCTCTGATCGCCAGATGAACAAGACCCTGCTGCTCGCCCCGCTGTTCGCGGCGTTGACGACCGCGCCGATCTCCGCGCAAGAAGACGCCAAGCCCGCGACCTCGCCGATCAAGGCGGAGATGAAGAAGTTCGACAAGGCGCTCGATGTCGTCATCGAGTTCCTGGAGAAGCCGTCGCAGAAGGCGCCGATGGCCGAGGTGGCCGCCGCGCAGGCGGCGCTGCAGGAGTCCAAGCAGCACCCGCCGCGCACCGCCGGCCAGCAACCGAAGGACAAGCAGGCGGAGTTCGTCCGCAGCTACCGGCTCGCGATGAACAAGATGATCCGCTCGATGCTCGACCTCGAGGACGCGCTGCTGAACAAGGACTACGAGGCGGCGCAGAAGGCCGTCGACGACATGGTCGCCCAGAAGAAGACCGGCCACCGCACCTACAAGGGCCGTCGCCGGCGCAGCAGCGCGGGCAAGTAGCGCTGCGACAGGCGCTTCGCTCCGCGTGCCGCAGCCAGGCGCGGCCCCGCGGGCAGGCCCCGGAAGCTCTGCGAAGGTCGTGCTTCAACCTGCCGCGCCGGGCTGCTATGGTCGGGCCGAACCTCTGCTGAGGAACGGTCAACCATGGTCAACAAGCTCCTTTCGTCCGGGCGCAGCCTCGTCAGCTGCGCTGCGGCGTGCTGCCTCCTGATGGTCGCTGGGTGCCGGGCTCCGAACCCGGTCGACGTCGACGCGACCTTCACCACGACGACGCAGTTCGCGTCGCACAGCCCCTCGATCCTGTCGCTGCTGCCCATCGAGGACGGCACGGGCGCCGACGTCGTCGGCCGCCACCTCGACTACATGCGCGAGGAGATCAACCGGCAGCTGCCCGACCGGCTCTACGCGCCCACGCGCCAGACGTGGGTCGATGCGTCCGTGCGCGGCGCAGCACCCGCAGGAGAGTCGATCCTGTCGCCGGCGACGCTCGCGGGCCTGGCCAAGTCCGGCAAGGACGACGCCGTGCTCGCCGTGCGCGTCGCCGAGTGGGACGAGTCTTCGCTGATGTCGACGCGCAAGGTGCGCTTCCAGTTCGAGGCGGCGATGGTCGCCAACGACGGCACCCAGCTCTGGAGCGGCACCATCCAGGGCAAGGTCACGGCGGGCGGCGCCGGTGCTGCGCCGCTGGGCCGCGAGGCCTCGGCGCGCAGCTGCGTCGAGCTGGCCGTGCGGGAGCTGCTGCTCCAGCTGCCGGACCGTCCGGTCCGGTAGGCGCGAGAGGACGCCGGTGGGGCCGTATTTCGGGCGGGCAGCTGTCTGGCGGCCTTTCCCGGTCCGGCGGCACCGGGCCCGGGCTCTTCTCGCTGCCAGGCCTCTTCGCTCGCGGCAGTAGGAGGCTCTTCTCCACAAAGAACGCAGGAAATCGCCGGTTCGCTTGCGGGCGGACCCGTCGGATCGCTATCCTGCTGCCCCAGATTCGGGGCCAGACGCCCCGCCCCAGCCCTCCCAGGTCGTCTGGTCGGGCCGACCGCGCATCCGGAAGCCCTGTTCTGGCGCGCTGGTTCTGAAATCACTTACTGAGGACACAGGGATGACCATCGAAAGCGACACCAAGAAGCAGATCATCTCCGAGAACCGCCGCCACGACACCGACAGTGGGTCGCCGGAGGTTCAGATCGCCGTGCTTACGGCCCAGATCAAGGAGCTGACCTCGCACATGCAGCGCCACCCCAAGGACTACCACAGCCGGCACGGACTGCTGGCCAAGGTCAACCGGCGCAACAAGCTGAGCACGTACCTGCGTCGCACCGACCCGAAGAAGCACGCCGAACTGGCCGCCAAGCTCGGCCTGCGTCGCTGATCCGGACCCGGACGACGAGACGCTGCTCGCGAGGAACGATCCTGCTGCTGCGCTCGCCCTACCAGGAGAAACGCTTCCAACCAACCGTGCGGTCCAGCCGGCAGATGGCCGGGGACTGAGCAACCACATCCACGCCGCCGCATGATCGCGCGCGGCCCAACCTGCGTCCGCGGCCGAAGGATTCGTCGCGACGCGCCCCCCGCCCGGCAGGCAAACGCCCGGGCGACCCAGCTGGCAGTGCGGACAAGAGGTCCGCGGTCCGGTCGTGAGCCCCAGGTAGGGGCTGGTCGGACGCCGCCGGCGACCATTCCGAGTCACTCGACCTATCGAGACCCCAGAAACAATGGCAACCAAGAAGAGCGCCGCAGGCGCGAGCGCGACCAAGAAGGCGCGCAGTTCCACCACCCGTAAGACCACCGCGCGCAAGACCACGAAGAAGGCCGCCAAGACGGCCTCTTCGGAGCGCGCGCCCGCCAGCAGCGCTGCGCCGGCCGGCGGCCACGTCGTCGTCGAGCGCGAGATCGGCGGCCGCACGCTGACGCTGGAGACCGGCCGCATGGCCAAGCTGTCGGACGGCGCGGTGCTCGCCCGCTACGGCGACACGGTCGTGTTCGCGGCTGCGAACAGCAGCAAGGCGCCCGACTTCATGGACTTCTTCCCGCTGACGGTCGACTACCGCGAGAAGATGTCGGCCGCCGGCATCATCCCCGGGGGCTTCTTCAAGCGCGAAGGCCGCCCGAACACGAAGGAGATCCTGACCTGCCGCATCATCGACCGCTCGATCCGGCCGATGTTCCCCGACGGGTTCCGTCGCGACGTGCAGGTGCTCTCGCAGTGCATCGCGAGCGACCGCGAGAACGACGGCGACATCCTCGCGGCGATCGCGAGCTTTGCGGCGCTGGCCGTCAGCTCGCTGCCGCACGGCCGCTCGCTCGGCATGGTCCGGATGGGCTGCCTCGACGGCGAGCTGGTCGTCAACCCGACCTGGACCCAGCTCCAGAGCGAGGAGAACAAGCTCAACCTGACCGTCGCGGGCCACTCGGACGCGGTCGTCATGGTCGAGGCCGGCGCCAAGGAGGTGAAGGAGGACGTCGTGCTCGAAGCGCTCGCCAAGGCGCACGAGGTCATCAAGCAGGTCGTCGAGATGGTCGAGGAGCTGGCCGAGAAGGCCGGCAAGCCGAAGATGGAGTTCGACGCTCCCGTCTCGGACACCAAGCTCGAGGCCAAGATCGAGAAGGCGCACGGCAAGGCGCTGCGCGCTGCACCGCTGACGCTCGGCATCAAGCAGGTCCGGCAGGCCGCCATCAAGGCCGCCAAGGCGGCCGCCGAGGCCGACTTCGCTGCACCCGCCTCGATGGACGAGGCCGAAGCCAAGGCCCACAACAAGAAGGTCGGCGAGATCATCGGCAGCCTCGTCAAGAAGGGCGAGCGCGAGTCGATCCTCAAGAACGGCGTGCGGGCCGACGGCCGTGACCCGGAGGAGATCCGTCCGATCACGATCGAGGTCGGCGTGCTGCCGCGCGTGCACGGCTCGGTGCTGTTCACCCGCGGGGAGACGCAGGCGCTCGGCGTCGTGACGCTCGCGGGCACCGACGCCCAGCAGATCATCGACGGCCTGATGCCGGAGCCGCGCAAGCGCTTCCTGCTGCACTACGCGTTCCCGCCGTTCTCGGTGGGTGAGACCAAGCGCATGCTCGCGCCCGGTCGCCGCGAGATCGGCCACGGCGCGCTCGCCGAGCGCGGCCTCGAGCCGCTGCTGCCCGGCGTCGAGGAGTTCCCCTACACGATCCGGGTCACCAGCGAGATCCTCGAGTCGAACGGCTCGTCGTCGATGGCGACGGCCTGCGCCGGCACGCTCTCGATGATGGACGCCGGCGTGCCGATCAAGCAGCCGGTCGCAGGCATCGCGATGGGCCTGGTGATGGAGGGCAAGGACTACGCGATCCTGTCCGACATCCTCGGCAGCGAGGACGGCTGCGGCGACATGGACTTCAAGGTCGTCGGCACCGGCCGCGGCATCACTGCGCTGCAGATGGACATCAAGTGCGAGGGCCTCACCCGCGAGATCCTCGCCGAGGCGCTCGAGCAGGCCAAGGAAGGCCGCCTGCACATCCTGCGCGAGATGCTCAAGGCGCTGCGCTCGCCGCGCAAGCAGCTGAGCCCGAACGCGCCGCGCCTCGAGTCGGTGCAGGTGCCGAGCGAGAAGATCGGCCTGATCATCGGCCCCGGCGGCAAGAACATCCGCTCGATGCAGGAGGAGTACGAGGTCAAGATCTCGATCGAGGACAGCGGGATGTGCACCATCACCGGCGTCAACGGCGAGAAGGTCGACAAGTGCCTCGAGCACATCAAGGCGATGACCGCCGAGGTGGAGCTGGGCACCGTCTACAAAGGCCGCGTCTCCGCCATCAAGGAGTTCGGCGCGTTCGTCGAGATCCTGCCGGGCCAGGAAGGCCTGGTGCACGTCAGCGAGCTGTCCAACGAGTTCATCCGGGCGGTCACGGACGTCGTCCGCATCGGCGACGAGATCGAGGTCAAGGTCATCGCGATCGACGACTTCGGCAAGGTCAAGCTGAGCCGCAAGGCCCTGATGGAGCCGGCCGAAGGGGACGCCGAAGGCGGCGAAGACGATCGCCCGCGTGGTCGGCGTCCGCGCCGCGACGAAGAGGAGGGCGGTGAAGAGCGCCGCCCGCGCCGGAGCCGCCGCGACGAGGAGGACGACCGCCCGCGCCGCAGCAGCCGCCGCGACGAGGAAGGCGACCGCCCGCGCAGCAGCCGCCCCGACGAGGAAGGCGACCGCCCGCGCCGGAGCCGCCGCGACGAGGAGGACGACCGCCCGCGCCGCAG
>JBERSB010000195.1:0-5911 GCA_041236755.1 Luminiphilus sp.
TGCAGTTCCTCGAGTCCGGCTGGGCAGCCGAGGACCTGCACGGATGGAACGCGCGGCAGACCTACCTCGCGCTCGGCCAGTTCATGACCGCAGCGGCGACGCTCGGCGTCGACACGTGCCCGATGGAAGGCATCAACCTGACCGCCTACGACGAGCTGCTCGACCTGAAGGACTCCCGCTACGCAACGCTGTGCGCCTGCGCGGTCGGCTACCGCCACGCAGAGGACAAGTACGCCGACGCCCAGAAGGTGCGCTTCGCGCTCGAAGACGTCGTCGAGCGTCGCTAGTCGGCCGCGCTTCCCAGCAGCGGGCCCAGCGCTTCGCGCCAGCGCGCAGCCTTGGCCGCGCGGGGCGTGCCCGCATTCGCCGGGCTCGTCGACGGGAGCTTCAGGACGTCGACCGACCGCCCCAGCTCCTGCAGCTGCGGCAGCGCCCGCCGGATGAAGAGGTCGTGCGCGGTCGCGCCGTTGCAGCACACTGTCGCGACGTGTCCGTGCAGGCGCAGGAACGCCGCGAAGTCGTTGACCTCGATCGAGGCAGGCTCGATCGCGGCGTCCAGGCTGCCGTCCCTGCGGCAGCGCTTCAGCACGTCCCACAGCGCAACCCGCCCGCGCCGCAGCCGCGCGAGCCTCGCGCGGTACGGCAGGCCCGGGTCGAAGCCGAGCAACTCGGCTATGATCGGCCAGAACGCGTTGCGCGGGTGCGCGTAGTACTGCTGTGCCTCCAGCGAAGCGACGCCCGGCATGCTGCCGAGCACCAGCACGCGCGCGTCCCTGGCCGCGACGGGGCGAAAGCTCGAGACCTCGGTCACGCCCCCAACGTACGGCCGCCTCGATGTGGTAGGAAGGGAGCATGCCGCTGCCCGCATTCGATCGCCGCCTGCTCGACGCGCTGCCGGGAGACGACGACACCTCGCCGCGCTCGCGCGAGGTGCTGGGCGCGATGTGGTCCCGCGTGCAGCCGACCAAGGTCGCCTCGCCCGAGCTGCTGCACTGGTCGCCGCAGCTCGCAGCAGAGCTGGGGCTCGAACCTGCACTCTTCGAGACCGGGGACGCCGCCGCGGTGCTCGCGGGCAACGCGCTCTGGCCCGGCATGGCCCCCTACGCCGCGAACTACGGCGGCCACCAGTTCGGGCACTGGGCGGGGCAGCTCGGCGACGGCCGCGCCATCGTGCTCGGCGAGCTGCAGCGGCCCGACGGCGCGTCCGCAGAGCTGCAGCACAAGGGCGCGGGCCCGACGGCCTACTCCCGCGCGGGCGACGGCCGCGCGGTGCTGCGGTCCTCTGTGCGCGAGTACCTGTGCAGCGAGGCGATGCACGCGCTCGGCGTGCCGACGACGCGCGCGCTCTCGCTCGTACAAACAGGCGACAAGGTCGTGCGCGACATGTTCTACGACGGTCACGCGCGGCCCGAGCCGGGTGCGATCGTCTGCCGCGTAGCGCCGAGCTTCCTGCGGTTCGGCAGCTACCAACTGCCGATGTCGCGCGGCGACACGACGCTGCTCCGAGAGCTCGCGGACTTCACGCTCGAGCAGTGGTTCCCCGAACACGCCGGCCGCGGCGCCGACGGCTACGCCGGGTGGCTGGGTGAGGTCGCCGAGCGCACGGCGAGGCTCGTCGCGCACTGGCAGGCCGTCGGCTTCGTCCACGGGGTGCTCAACACCGACAACATGTCCATCCTCGGCCTGACGATCGACTACGGCCCCTACGGCTGGACCGACGACTTCCAGCTCGGCTGGACCCCGAACACCACGGACGCGCGGCAGCGGCGCTACGCGTTCGGCAACCAGCCGGGTGTCGGCATGTGGAACGTCGCGCGGCTCTCTGAAGCCGCGCTGCCGCTGCTCGACGGCGACGAGGGCGCGGCCGAGCAGATCGTCGAGCGTTACCGCACGACCTACGGCGAAGCGGCGACGGCCCGGTTCTACGACAAGCTCGGCCTGACCGACCGCGGCGAAGCGGCGGACGCTACGCGCATCCAGGAGGTGTTCGAGTGGCTCGGCCAGGAGGAGACCGACATGACGATCTTCTTCCGTTCGCTCGCCGAGGTGGTGCTGCTGCCCGAAGCGCCCACCGAGGTGCCGGCCGCAACGGCAGCAGCGTTCTACGGCGAGCCTACCGAGCAGCACCTCGAGCGCGGCGCGCGCTGGCTCCGCGCGTGGTGGCAGCGCACCCGCGAGGAGCCGCTCGCGCCGCCTGAGCTGGCGCGCAGGCTGCGCGCGACCAACCCCAAGTTCGTGCTGCGCAACTGGCTCGCGCAGACCGCCATCGAGGCGGCCGAGCAGGGCGACCTCGCGCCCTTGGAGCGGCTGTTCGACGTCATGCAGCGTCCGTTCGACGAGCAGCCCGAGCACGAAGACCTCGCGGGCAAGCGCCCCGAGTGGGCGCGTCACAAGCCCGGCTGCTCGGCGCTCTCCTGCAGCTCGTGACGCAAGCCGGCAGCGCAAGCCTCGCAGCGAGGCCGGCTCAGCGCTGCTCTTGGTGGGCGCGGATCTGCTTACAGACGCCGGCCATCAGGTCGTTGGGCACCGGCACCGTCAGGTTGTACTGCCGGAGCACCCAGCGCCCGCCGCGGCGGACCAGCACGCCGGAGCCGCGGCACTCGCCGTAGCCCGCGTTGTCCAGCACCTCGTCGAACCACGCGAGCTGCCCGCCCTGTTCGACCACGACGTGGCGCTCGAGCGGCACGTAGGTCCACGCCGAGTCCCGCTCGAAGTAACGCGCCGCGAACGCACGGAACTCGCTGCCGGTCCAGCGCTCGGTGGCGTCCGTTCCGAGGAAGACCGCGTCGTCCGGGAAGATCGTGAAGTAGCGCTGGCCGTCGGCGACCGCGGCCGCGTCGTGGAACGAGTCCAGCGCGCGGCTGACCGCAGCCGCCGGGCCCGCCAGCGCGCGCGCGTCGTGTAGCGCGCGGACGTGCTTCGCTAGCGCGGCGGCGTCCGCGTCTGCCAGCGCGCCGATCCGCCGCGTGCGCAGGCGCCGCAGCAGGTCCAGGTTCGAGCCGGCTGCGGCGCCGAAGACCGTGACCGTCTGGAATTCGTGGCGCTGCTCGAGCAGCTGCGAGATCGCCGCGTCTGCGCCCGAACCGATCAGCGCGTGCACCGCGCCCTGGTCGATTCGATAGCGACGCCGCAGCGCCGTCATCGCCGCGCCGAGCGCTGCGCCGTCCTTGCCATCGAAGCGGGCGACGCAGAACCCCGCGCGCGCGAGCGCCTGCATACGGCTCTGGTCTGCCGCCTCATCGGGGGTCGCCCACAGCAGCGCCAGCGGCGCCCACTGCCCCGACTTCCAGCCCACGGGAGAAAGCCCTTGGGGAAGATCACGAGCGTCCACAGGGACTTCTTGTGCCGAAACAACGGTGACGCAGAACACCGCCGCCAGCACCACGCTCCAGATTCGTGCCATCGCACCATCATCGCGCACGGATCTACAGCTTGCACCCGTGACCATGATCGACGACGACGCAGAACGCCTGAGAGTCGAAGCGCTGCACAGCTACCAGCTGCTGGACACAGCCAGCGAAGCCGCCTTCGACGACCTCGCCACGATGGCCGCCGAGCTCTGCGACGTTCCGATCGCGGTCGTCAGCCTGATCGACGCGCACCGGCAGTGGTCCAAGGCCGCCTACGGCTGCCCGCGGGGTGAGGTCGAGCGCGAGCTGTCGTTCTGCACGCACGCGATCAAGTCGGACGAGGCGCTCGTCGTCCCTGACGCCCAGCAGGACCCCAGATTCTGCGACAACATGATGGTCGTGGGCGAGCCCTACATCCGGCTGTATGCCGGGCAGCCCCTGATCGACCGAGACGGCCACCGACTCGGCACGCTCTGCCTGATCGACCGCAAACCTCGCGAGCTCGACTCCAGCTCGCGCAAGGTCCTCGACCGGCTCGCGCGCCAGGTCGTGCACCTGATGGAGCTGCGGAGGAGCAACCGCCTGCTCAAGGAGTGCCTGGACCGCGTCGGACAGATCGCCGAGCTCGTCCCGATGTGCTCCCACTGCCACTCGGTCCGCGACGGAGCGGACGAGTGGCAGCGCATCGAGCAGTACTTCCGCGACCTCAACGGCACGCGGTTCACGCACGGCGTCTGCCCAGCCTGCCTCGTGCAGCACTACCCCAGCGATCTGGAGCAGCTGCTCCGCTGATCATCGCGCGCGCAGCAGCGCCTCGAGCTCGGGCGCGAGCGACGGCGGCTCGGCGAGGCCGAGGTCGCGGAAGTCCACCCGGAAGGTCAGCACCGACTGGTCCTTCTTGGGCTTGATGCGAGGGAACCCGCGCCGCCACTGCACCGGACCGGCTTCTGCCTCCTCTTCTTCCTCTTCGTCTTCTTCCTCGACCTGTTCGATGCCGCCTGCGCCGCCGATCTGGATGGCCACGCCGCCCATCATCTCGTCGGTCTGGTACGACTTGACCGCGAGGCGCAGCAGGTCGCCGCCGGCCGGGTCCACGAAGAACGCGACATAGGTCTCGAAGTCCGGCCTGGGCGGCTCCATCGCCACGCCGCCGAGGCCACCCAGCATGACCACGCCGCCGAAGCCGCCGCCGACGTCCGGCACAGCGCCCGCGTCCGCGAACTCCAGGGCGTCGTCGCCGTCGAGCTTGCAGGTGAGCACGGCGCACTGCTTGCCCTTGAGCTCGGCGGCCTCGACGTGCACGACGCCGCGCGCAGCTTCGGGGAGCTGCTTCCAGGCGGCGACGAGGTAGGACGGGTCGAACGTGAACGGCGCGGGCAGCCCGCCCGACAGCTTGCCGCGGCGCAGCCGCCAGTCGCCGTCCACCTTGGCCAGCATGCGGCCGTTGGCGAGCACGTATTCGCGCCCGTCGGCCTCCGCCCAGATCACCTCGCGGTGCCACCCGCCGTCGACCGTCGTCTCCTGCGAGCCGAACGGCAGCCCCGCGTTGCGCAGCATCGCCTGGTCCTGGGCCTCGGTCGTCGCGAAGCGGCCGCGCCCGTAGGCGACCAGCTTGTCCAGGCACGCCGAGACCAGCGCGCGCGCCTCGGCGCTGTTGGCCTGAGGCAAGGGCGGTGCCTGCTCGGCGGCGGCGGGCGTCTGCGCAGGAGCGGTGGCGGTGAGCGCGGCGGCGGCCGCGATCGCAGAGAGGAGTCGGAGCATTTCGGGGGTCAGGGGCGTTCGGAATCGAGCCGGCGGCGACCTGACGCCGCGCAGCACCGGATGCTCCCGATTCTGCGACAGATCCTGCCGGGAGTCAGCGGCCTGCCCCGGCTTCTGCAGCCGTCAGGATGCCCTGGAAGAACATCTTCGCGGTCCCGAGCGGCTGGCCGCGGTAGGTCGCGTCGATCCCGTAGAGCACCACGCGGCCCTTGCCGACGCGCGCCGAGACGACGCCCGCCTTGCCGGCGAGCCGCTCCTCGCCGATGGCCCAGCCGCTCAGCAAGGTGTCCTCGGGCCGGTAGCTCGCGACCACCTCGAGGCCGGCGCCGGGCTCGGTGACCTCCAGGATCGTCGCCGACCGGTAGAGCATCGCCGCCATCTCCCGGCTGGCGCCACGCGCCAGCGGGTGCGACGTGTCCACGTCGATCGCGAGGAGCGAGCCGGGCACGTAGTACTCTTCGCGCGTCGTCAGGCGCTCACCGCCCTCGGCGTCCTCGTCAGCCACGTGCGTGCCGACCTTGATCGGCAGGTCGAAGTGGCGGACGACCTTCTCCACCTCACGTCCGAGCGCCAGCAGCGTCCCGCCCTCTTCGACGAACTTCCGGATCGCGGGCAGCGCCTTGTCGCCGGTCAACCGCACTGCCCGGTCCTCGAGATCGCTCCAGTCCTCGAAGGGCGGCAGCGCGTCGCGCAGCTTGTCCAGATCGGGCGGGTTGCGGCGCCGGCGCGCGCGGTCGAGGTCGCGGGGACCGGGTAGACCCGTGTGGAACACCAGCACGTCGAAGTCGCGCCGCAGGTCG
>JBERSB010000196.1:0-4842 GCA_041236755.1 Luminiphilus sp.
CGTCGCTGGGCTCCAACAACCCCAACCCCTCGATGATGACCAACCGCTGCCACGTCTTCGTCGCCGAGGGGTGCAAGCGCGTCGGCGACCTGCAGCAGGACCTCGGAGAGGACCTCGAGGTGGTCGCGGTGCCCGAAGCAGAGCTCGACGACCTGATCCGGCGCGGCGAGATCGACCACGCCATCGTGCTCGCGACGATCGCGATGTGGCGCGCGGCGCGCGCCGGCTGAGGCCTGCCACGGCGCGGCCGTCCAGGCCCTCCAACGCGGAGAATTCCGGCAGAATGGAGCGCCGGCCGGCTACTGCACGACGGCCCCCCACACCGAAGATCGTATGCAGCGCTCGCTCCCCGTCCTCTTGATCGCCCTGCTCGCAGCAGCGCTGGTCGGCCTGTGGTGGCTGGTCGGTGCCGCGCCCCCGCCTGCGCCGATAGCGGGGCCGCCGGCGGTGGGCGAAGAGGCGGCCGCGCCCCAGCGCATCCCCGCCGAGGCGGACGTCGTGGACCGCGGCGACGCCGTGGTCCGGCAGGCGGCGACCAACGTCGGCGACCCGCTGTTGGACGACCCGGACATCCGGGCAGGGCTCTGTGGCTTCCGCGGCCGCGTCGTCGACCACAAGAAGGCGGCGGTCCCCGCCACCGGTGTTCGCATCTACCGCGGCGCGATGGACTCGGTGCTGACGCTCCAGGCGGACCTGTTCGGCGACGCACCGCAGTTCGAGCCGAAGCTGGTCGCGGGGGAGGCCGTCACCGCGGACGACGGCCGCTTCGAGATCACCGGCGTGTGGCCGCGCGGGGTCTACCTGATGTTCGCGGGCATGGGCACGGACGCGCCGACGCACCAGGTCGTCACCAAGACGCCGTCGCCCGGCGAGGTCGTGGACCTGGGCGACGTCGTGCTCAACCACGCGGGCGTGATCACGGGCGTCGTCTACGACGCGGACGGGGAGCCGATGGGGGACGCGCTCGTGCGCGCGGCCGATATCCCGGGCGCGCTCGCCAGGTTCTTCCCGGCCGAGCGCTTCGACCCCGAAGGCGCGCTCTTGATCCGCGAGGAGCGCGCGCCGGTGCGCGTGCTGCCGATGCCGCCTTGGGTGAAGCGCGTGTTCGACGAGTTCCCGATCCCGACGACGCGCACGGCCGCCGACGGCTCCTTCCGCCTCGTCGGCGTCATGCCGGGAAGCAACATGTTCGCCGTGACGGCCAAGCACCACCTGTCGTTCGTGCGCGACAGCGTCATCGTGCGCGCCGGCCAGGAGAAGGACATCGGCCGCGTAGGGATGCGCCTCGGAGAAGAGCTCTACGCCAAGGTGGTCGACACCAAGGGCGACCCGATCGCAGGCGCCGAGGTCGCAGCCGGATCGACGCTGTCGATGGTGCCCATCGACCTCGCGCAGCTGCTCGGCGAGACCAACGCCGACGGCGAGATCGACGGCACCGGCTTCGCGCCGGGCAAGGTGACGGTCGCCGCGCGGCGCTCGCCGAAACACGCCTGGGTGTTGGCCGAGCCCCAGTCGATCAACAACGACGTCGTGGTGACCCTGCCGGCGACCTTCGGCGTCGATGTCGCGGTCGAGCTCAGCGACGGGACCGCGGCTGCCGAGGCCCGCTTCCGGCTGCTGCGCGGCAAGCCGGGCGATGGCGCGGCAGAGATGTACATGCTCGGCTTCACGCCGCCTGTCGAGCTCGACGGCCGGATGGCACGCGCTGAAGAAGGCGGGTGGCGCATCGACGACCTCAACAAGGGCGTCTACACGCTGCTCGCCGAGGTCGAGGGACAGGCCAGCGGCTCGGCGGCGTTCGATCTCGAAGACGGCGACGCAGTAGTCACGATCAAGCTGCGCGCGCCCGACATCTTCACCGTGCGTGTGGTCGACCAGGATCAGCAGCCGGTCAAGAACGTCGCGGTGTTCGCCGGGGCGCGTGGAGACAAGGTCGTCGAGATGCCGCTCAACTGCGGGCGCACCGACGGCGACGGGCTCGTTCGGATCGAGAAGATCCGCGCCTCGTCGCTGCGCGTCAGCGCGGACCCCCCACGCTGGGGCGTGGTGCACGGTGAGGTCGCGCGTGGCGAGGAAGTCGTGCTGACGATGCTGCAGCCCGGCGGCCTGCGCGGCGTGCTGCTCGAGGACGGCAAACCGCCGCTGCCCGGCAAGTTCACGGTCGCGCTGATGCGCCGGCGGTCCGGCGGACCGCGGGGCCCGCTGGAAGGGGTGCCGCAGATGATCTCGGCGGGCCTGGACGGCGTGTTCGAAGTGACCAACCTGCAGCCGGGCAACTACTGGGTCGGCGCCGTCAACTCGCTCGACACCCTGCGCTCGCCCGGCTCGACCTTCGAGCTCGCGCAGGCCATGTTCATCGACTCGAGCGTGCCCGACGAGCGCGTCGAGGTCGCTGCGGGGGCGGTCGCCGAGGTGCGCCTGGAGGTCGGCAAGAAGCCGCTCGAGGGACCTACCGCCCAGCTGTCGGGCACCGTCATGGTCAACGGCCGCGCGGCCGGCGGCTACACGGTCATCGCGCGCCTGGCCGGCAACCGGTTCGCAGCAGAGGTCGACGAGCGCGGCCGCTTCGACCTCGGCGTCGTGTCGGCGGGGGAGGGCACGGTCTCCGTGATCGGCGGCGAAGGCGGCATGTTCATGGGGCCGGGCGAGACGGTCTGGTCGCAGCAGGTCGAGCTCGCCGAGGGCGAGCCGAAGGACCTCCTCCTCGACATCAACACGTCGTCGATCCGCGGCGTGGTCTACACGCCAGAAGGTGCTCCGGCGGGCAAGGTGTTCGTGCAGGCCCGGGCGCAGATCGGCAAGGGCGGTCGCTCAGGTCGCGTGCGCAAGTTCACGAACACCAACGACGACGGCACGTTCGAGTTCCGCGACGTCGCGGAGGGCGTCTACACGATCCGCGTAGAAGGCGGTGAGGGCGACGCTCGCTATGAAGGCGAGGTCGAGAACGTGCACGCCCAAGCGGTGCAGCCTGCGGTGGGCGTGCAGGTCCGACTGCGAGCCAAGATCCTGGTGACGGGCACCGTCGACCTCGCGGGTCTCGCCGACCGTGGCCGTTGGCGCTACCTGGAGTTCGAGGAGCGCGGAGCGTCGGATGGCGGGCTCAGCCAGCGGACGCGGTCGTTCGGCGTCGGCTTGCGCGGCGACGGCAGCTTCTCGGCCGACGACCTGAAGCCCGGTCGCTACGAAGCGAAGCTGATGGTCGGCTTCCAAGGCCGGGAGACGGTCACCTACTCGTGCGGCCTGATCGACGTAGGGCCGGGCGGCGAGAAGGGCCTCAAGCTGATCCCTCGTCCGCAGTGAGCGCCTTCAGGCCAGCTGGGCAGCGACCTTCTGGCTGAGCGCGAAGCGCAGGCTCGCGAAGAGGCTGGTGGTGCCCTCGGCGCGCACGCCTACGAGCATGCCCTTCTTGAGCGGCACCGACAGCCGCGTGTGTCCGGTCAGCAGCGAACCCAGCAGGTAGCCGAGGTGCGGCTCGTGGCCGACGAGCGCGACGCTGGAGGTCTTGCTGAACAGCTCGCCCTCGAGCCTCGTCACCATCTGCTCGGTGGGTGCGCTCGGCACCAACGCTTCGTCGACGCGCAGCTCGACCTGCTCCTCGAGCACGCGCAACAGCACGTCCGCCGTCTGCCGGGCTCGCAGCAGCGGGCTGGTGAACACCACCTCGGGCGGGCGCAGCACCTCGCGCCACGAAGCGCTCGCGTCGGCGAGCTTGCGGGCGCCTGTCGCGGTCAGCGCGCGGTCTGTATCGGGTGTCCCCGGCGCGTGGTCCTCGGCGTCGCCGTGCCGCAGCAGGTAGATCCACATGGAGTGGAGCGAAGGGTATCTTCCACGCGGTGGCAACCCCTCGAACCCGACGCCGGCCGCAGCGAGCGCAGTCTTGGCGACCGGTGGTCGCGACCTTCGCGGTGGTCGGGCTCCTGATCGGCGCGTGGGTAGGTTGGCGCGCCTACTGCGACGCGCACACGACGCTGGCGTTCGCGCGCGAAGGCGCACCGGCGCCCGAGCTGACGCTGACGTTCTTCCCGACGCAGATGGCGTTCGCGTCGCCGTCGCCGCCGCCGCCGCTGGGTCGCGCCAACCTGAAGAGCGGGGAGACGATCACCGTCGGCGACGATCTCGTGCCCACGAGCGGCGTGGTGCGGTACTCCGGCGAAGGCGTCGGCGCTGGGATCGCCTACGTCGAGCTCGGCGAAGCCCTGCCGCCGATCCAGCTGCGCGCGCAGGCGTCCTTGCGCGGCCGCGTCGGCGAGCCCGTCGCGTTCTGGTGCATGGGCTGGCGGTGCGCAGGGTACCGCCCCGTCGCCGGCGCGGAGGTCGTCGTCATGGGCGGCGGCGAGCACGGCGTCGACCTCGCCTCGACCCGCACCGGCGAGGACGGCGCGTTCGAGGTTTCGGGGTTCGACGGTGAGCTCGACGCGCTCGGGCTTCGGGTGCGCGCGCCCGGCTACGAGATCGTGCACCAGCACCTCGCGAGGCTCTCGGAGCACGAGTCCGACCGCGTGCTGGTCACCACGACCAAGGCCCCGGCTCGCCGCGGTCGGATCGTCGTCGAGCCGGGCCTCGGCCTCGACCCGACGGCGCTGTTCGTGCTCGCGCGCGGGCTCCCCGGCGTCGAAGCGCGACCGGACGGCGACGGGCGCTTCGTGCTGGACCACATCTCGCCGGATGTCGAGGCGCGCGTGCTCGTCTACGGGCTGCCGCCTGGCGTCGCACAGCAGGACGTGCGCACCGACCGCGGCGCCGAGGTCTCCATCGGCCTGATGGCCGGCGCCGTCGTGCGCGGCCGCGTGCTCGGCGACGACCTCGAGCCGCTCGGCGGCGCGCTGGTCTGGATCGACCCGC
>JBERSB010000197.1:0-4755 GCA_041236755.1 Luminiphilus sp.
CCCCGAGCAGACAGTGCCCGACGGTGGCGAGGCCGGTGGACGGGAAGAGCATCAGGTCCTCCTTGGACTGCTCGCCCAGTTCGTCTTCGCACACCTCGCTCAGAGGCCACGTGATCGGCAGCAGCGCGATCGCGCCGACCCCGCCGATGACGCCGCCGACCCAGCCGCCGAAGCCCGCGGTCGCCCGGACCCACTGCGGCCGCCCGAACTCGGGAGGCGGGCTGCTGTCTTCCAGCTGCTCGATCGTGCTCGGGATCGCGCAGGCGCCGAGCATCAGCACGGACAGCAGGGAGCAGCGGGACAGGCGTCGGCTCATGCGGGCATGTTAGCAGCCCGGCTGCGAAGGCGGCCCGGACTCGTCCAGCTTCTTGCGCAGATGCTCGTCCAGCCGGACTGCGTCGCCGCCAGCGTCCCGCGCCTCGTCCCGCGCCCGCTGCAGCGCCCGCCGCGCGGGCATCCGCTGCAACGCGCGACGCAGCCACTCGGCGACGTCCGGCTCGTCGTCGGAGTGCTCTAGGACCAGCTGCTCTGCGTGGTCGATCACGAACCCGGCGGCGTCGAGGTCCCCCTTGGCGATCCAGGCCTTGGCGAGCAGGTCCGCCGCGTCGATGGCCTGGCGCGGCGAAGGCGCCGACTCCAGAGCCGCCTGGAAGCGCTCGATCGCTTCGTCGATCGCGCCGCGCGCCTGGATGAGCCGCGCGATCCAGAGGCGCGCCTGCTGCGCGTACGACGTCGACGCGTCGGCGCGCTCGGCGCGGGCGTAGTTCTCCAGGGCCTCTTCGACACGCTGCTGCCGCCGCTGCATGTCGGCAGCACCCAGGAGGCCGCGCTGCTGGTAGCGGCCCGGGTCGCTGCGGGCGGCGAGCAGGTAGCCCTTCTCGGCGAGCAGCAGGCTGCCCTGCCGCCGCCAGACCTGCGCACCCGACCACGCCGCGAGCGCGACCGTGAACGGCTCGCCGTCGAACTGCGCGACGCAGCGGTCGAAGGCCTCGGCCGCCACCTCGAGCCTGTGCTTGCGCTCGGCGCCGCGCTGGCCGCGCGCCCGCTGCTCCAACGCCCGCGCAGCGCGCAGCGCCGCGCGCGCCTCCGAGCTCAGCTTCCGCTTGCTCGAGGCCCCAGCGACCGTCCCTTCTTCTTCTGTGGCGTCCACCTCCGCGCCGCGACGCTCCACTGCGGGCGACACGCCCTGCGCCGTCAGGCCGTCTGCGGCCGCCGCCACAAGCCACATGCTCCCGACCAACCAACAACAGCCCCGCTTCCACATCGTGCTCATCTCTGCTCCTCGGTTGCTTCCTCGCGCTCGCCCGCGCAGCGGACGAACGACTCCAACATGTCCCGCACGCGACGCCGCGCGCGGTGTAGACGGGTCTTGACGCACGCCACGCTGCGGCCGTAGCGGGTCGCCAGCTCGGCGCAGCAGAAGCCCTCGTGGAAGCCGCGCAGCAGCCGCTGGTCGAGCTCGGGCAAGCGCGCGAGCGCGCGGTCGAGGTGTGCGACGGCGCGCGCCATCGGGACCGCGCGTCGCGCGATCCGCACCTCAGGCTCGGCGCCGCGCTCCTCGACCGGGTCGAGCGCGCCCTGGTCACCGAACGGCACCAGGTGCTCCTGCCGCGCTGCTGCGCCGGGTCGGATGCGCTTCAGCCGGTGTCGCCTCGTGATCGTGCGGACCGCGGCCGCCAGCCGCTCTGGATCCGAGAGCTTGTCGCGCCACTGCCAGGCGAGCACAGCCGCCTCCTGCGCGATCTCGTCACGCAGGGCGCGGGTCCTGGGGTCCCGGAACCGACGCAGGTAGCGCCGCGCCACCTCGACGACCTCGTGCCAGTCCTCTTGTGCGCGCTCCATCCGCGCGTAGGTGGCGCGCGCGCGGCCGTTCTGCGCCGAAGAACCGCCGAACTAGGCAGAAGGTCCGGTGCCCGCAGCCTCCGCGAGCACGTCCTCGCGCGACTCCTGCCCGGTCAAGGCCGCGATGCGACGCATGATCAGGCGCGTCGCGTTCTGCAGGCGCTCGCGGCGACCGCCGCCCAGCGCGTCCAGCTCCGCCGGCAGGATCGGCGCGCCGATCTTCACGGGGACCGGCCGGAGCCGCGGACACGACGCGTCCGGCGGGAGCGCGTCGCTCGCGCCGACGATGCCGACCGGCACGATCGGCAGGCCCTCGTTGAGCACCAGGGAGACGGCGCCCGGGCTGCCCAGCATGAGCTTGCCGTCGCGGCTGATGCCGCCCTCGGGGAAGATGCCGACGACGCGCTGCTGCTGCAGCACCGCGCGCGCCGCGCGCAGCGCCTCGCGGTTGCCGCCGCGCGCGCTCAGCGGGATCGCGCGGTTCCAGCGGTAGAACCAGCCCGCCGTCGCCGAGCGCCAGACGGTCTCGGTCATCAAGAAGCTGACCCGCGGGTCGACCGACGCGCCGAGGATCAGCGGGTCCAGATACGAGGCGTGGTTGGCGGCGAGCACGTAGCCGCCCTGCTCGGGCAGCGCGCCTTCGACGCGCCAGCGGAAGATCACGCGCAGCGTCAGGCGCACGGCGGCGCGCATCGCCCGGAACAGGACGTTGTCCCAGCCGGGCGGCGGGACCGAGAGGCGGCCGTAGTCGATCTCGGCGGCCATGGGATCAGCGCCCCACGACGGCGCGGATCAGCGCGACTTGGCGAGCTTGGCCCACTCGGAGTTGGGGAAGTCCGCGAACAGCACGCCGCGGCAGCGGCCGACGATGTAGCGGTACTCGGGGCCCTGCCACTTGATCGCCGCTTGCGAGGCGTGGTAGAGCGCCTCGGCCTGCAGGCTCGGCCACGCGTCGCGCGTCTCGAGACGCACGCGCAGGAACAACAACAGCGCCTGCTTGGCGGCTTCCTTGCCGCCCTCGCCCTCGAGGTCGAGCAGGCCGAGGCCCAGATACGCACCCGCGCGGGCGCTGTCGTCGACCGAGTCCTTCTTGACGATGTCGTCGTAGATGCGGCGCGCGTCGTCGGCCTTGCCGGTCTTGCGCATGCTGTGGGCCAGCTCGATGTTCGCGCGGCTGGCGACCACCGGGTTCGCGCTGCGGGCGCGGCTCACGAGCCCGGTAAGCTTCTTCTGGAAGTCGGCGGGCGAGCTCTTCTCCGAGAGCGCCTGGAAGAACGAAGCCTCGATCGCGAACGCGTCCGGCCACGCCGCACCGATCGCGTCGGTCTCGTACTTCTTGGCGACCTTGTAGGCGTCCGGGCTGCCAGCGCCCATGTAGTACTCGAACTTGAGGCGGTAGACCTCAGGGAGCGCGCCGCCCTCGGGGTAGGCCTTGGCGAGCTCGTTGAGGGTCGCGACCGCCTGCGCGGGGTTGCCCTCGTCCATGAAGCCGTTGGCCGCCGCGACGAGGCCGAGCTGGCCCAGGACCGCGTTCTTGGCCGCGACCTGCTCGCGCGCCAGCGTCAGCATCAGGCCGGCGTCGTCGAGGCCGCGGGCGAAGACCTTCTTGAACTCACCGACCTCCAGCTTGGCGACGCGGTCGGTCTCGACGGACTCGGTGCCGCTGCCGCGCTTGTAGCGCACGCTGCGGATGCCGTATTCGGTGACGCTGCACTTCTCGATCGTCGAGCCGTCCACGAGGCGGATCTTGTCGGACTGGGCGTTCGCCGCGGCGGCGGCGAACAGGGCGAAGATGCTTGCTGCGAGGATCTTGGACGTCATTTGGGGTCGCGTAGGGGTCGGTGGCCCTTGAGGGAGGGCCGGACATTGTGCCGATCGGGTGCCGCTTGCACAACGGCGTGGCCACCGGCGAGGTTCGGTCGGAGCAGCCCGAGGTGCTGTCCCGGGGGCGTGACCCGCCCCAGAGCGCCTCAGCGGTCGGCGAGCGGCAGGTCGCGCACGCCCTCGCTGCGCGCCGGCTGGGCCGCGCGCTCGTCCCAGCTGCCGCCGAGGTCGTGGCCGAGGCGGCGCACCGCGATCAGCTCGGCGACGACGCTGACGGCGATCTCCTCGTGCGTACGGCTGCCGAGATACGCGCCCATCGGGGTCCGCACGGAGTCGAGGAAGTCCTCGCCGACCCCGTTCGCGCGCAGCTGCTTGTAGAGCAGCGCCTGCTTGGTCTTGCTGCCGATCATCCCGAGGAACCGGAGGCGGTCGCCTGCGGCGAAGCGCTCGGCCAGGGCCTGCAGCACGACGCCGTCTTCTTTGTGGCCGCGCGTGACGACGACCGCGTAGGTGTTCTGGCGGATGGGCATCTTCGCCACCGCGTCGGCATACGCGCCACCGACGGTCGCGTGCGCCTCGGGGAAGCGCTCGGCCGTCGCGTAGTCCTCGCGGTCGTCGACGACCGTCGCGCGGAAGCCCGCGAGCGCTGCGACCTGGCACAGCGCCTTGCTGACGTGGCCGCCGCCGAAGATCCACAGAACAGGGGTGGTGATGGGTTCCACGAAGATCGTTACCTCCCCGCCGCACATCAGTCCGCTGTCCGGCGAGTCCTTCTCGGTGAGTCGGAACTGCAGCGACTGCGGCTGCTCGTCGGCGAGCACCTGCATCGCGGCGTCGTAGACCTCGGCCTCCAGACAGCCGCCGCCGACCGTGCCGAGGAACGTGCCGTCCGCGAGCACCAGCAGCCGCATCGTCGCGCGCCCCGGCGTCGAGCCGCGCGTGCCGACGATGGTGGCCAACGCCGCGGGGATCCCCTCGGCGCGGAGGCGCACGACCTCCTCGAAGATGTCCGGTTGGGCGGCCAAGTGGCTAGAGACTAGGCCGGATACCCGGTCACGCAAAGTGGGCGCGCACCTCGGCGTCGCTCAT
>JBERSB010000198.1:0-11987 GCA_041236755.1 Luminiphilus sp.
CGAGCGGGTCGGCGAGCACGACTCCCTGGACGATGAACGCGCGCGTGGCCGTGGCCGGCGCTGCGGGCGTCCGCTCGGCCTCCGCAGGCGCCCTGGGGTCACGGCTCGCTTCGGTCCGCCGCGCCGAAGCCGCCTCGCCGGTAGGCGCATCGGGGACCACGGCCGGCTCACCGCTATAACGATCGAGCAGGAGCAGCGCGGCCGCCAGCAGCAGCACGAGCGCGACCATGGTGCCAGAGCGGACCATGCACGGAGAGTAGCCGAACGCGGCCCGGACCTGCCGCCAGGACTATCCCGCGGCTCGCCCGCCGCGCTGCGCGAGCACGAGGCTAAGGACGATGACCAGGATGCCCGCCCAGCTCCAAGCCCCTGGCACCTGGTCGAACAGCGCCCAACCCAACAGCGCCGCGATCGCGATCTGCAGGTAGCCGATCGACACGGCGCGTCCGGCGCGCTCGCGCGCGAGGCCCTTGGTCAACGCGAGCTGGGCGATCTGCGTCGAGACGCCGACGCCCAACAGCAGGCACCAGCCCCAGAGGTCGGGCGCGACCCAGTCGGCGATCGCGAACGGCAGGCTGACCGGCACGGACACCGCTGGGAAGTAGAAGACGATCAGGATCGCGGGCTCCGTCTGGCCGAGCTTGCGCACCGAGACGTAGGCGAACGACGCCATCAGCGCACCGAGCGCGCCGACGAGCACGAACGGCCAATCGATCGCACCCGGCGCGCCGCCGAACAGCGCTGCCGGGCGCGCGATCATCAGCACGCCGCCGAAGGCCAGCGCCATGCCGAGCAGCACGCGCCCCTCGAGTCGTTCGCCCAGGACCACGGCCGCCACGGCTGCGGTCAGCACAGGGCAGATGTGGTGGATCACCGTCGCCTCGGCGAGCGGCAGGTGGTTGACCGCGGCGTAGAAGCAGATCAGGCCGGCCGAGCCGAAGACACCGCGCAGGATCAGCAGTCCGGTGTTGGAGCCCCACGGCTTCACGCGCGCCCGCGCGAGACCGATCGCGCTCAGCGCCAGGGTGATCAAGGCGCGGGCCAGCACGATCTGCATGGTCGGCAGGCCGCGTTCGCCGGCGAGCTTCACGAGCGTGGCCATGACCGCGAACCACAGCGCGGACTGGACCATGAAGCCGAGGCCGCCGCCTTGCGCCGGTCCGGCCGGCGTGCGCTCGCCGCGGCTCAACGCAGGGCCGCTGGATCGACGCCGAGCGCCTGTGCGATCGTGGCCAGCCGGAGCGCTGTCGCGGGGTTGCGGTCCTCGCGGCAGCACGCGACGAGGCCGCCGCCTTCGGGCAGCAGCTGCGCCACCCGCTCCGCCACGGCGCGCGCGAGGGTGCCCGGCGCGCAGCCGACCCGGCACGCTGCGTGCGCGCCGAGCAGCGGATCGAGCACGATCATCGGGACCCCGTCGGCCGACTCGCCGGCGGCGAGGCTCTGCCTCGGGTCGGTCGTGGCCATCAGCAGCGCGCCCGCGCCGTCGCGGACCGCGGCGGCCACGCCCTTGGCCTCGAAGACCTCGAGCTGCGGATACCGCGCGGCGGCCTCCTTCGCCTCGTCGCACGCCTGCACCTGCCAGGGCTTCGGATCGGCGCCGAGCAAGAACGCGACGCGGTGCGTGACGTGGCCTTGTGCGGGTGTCGTCGTCAGCAGCGTGGCATGCTGGGTTCGCAGCATCGCGAGGATCGCGTCCGCGGGCGCGAGCACCGGCTCGCCGCCTGCGGCGCGGTTCGCCTCGGTCCACGCGCGCGTGCCGATCGCGTAGCTGGTCACGGCGGGCGGCACGCCGCCGCAGGCCAGCAGCGCGAGGTCGACCGCGACGGCCGCGCCCCGGTCGTCGTCGATCAGCGCGTCGGGCAGGGGCTCGTCCTCGTCGTAGACGCCGACCTCGACGAGGAACGGCGCCTGCTCGCGGCCGGCCGCTGCGATCGCGGCGGGCAGGTCGTCGCCGTCGCAGTCGAGCGCCACGACCAGGGTCGCGTCGGGTCGGTCACGGAGCACGGCGCCGAGCCGCTCGGGCGTGCAGCGCGTCACGGCGCGGAGCGCGCTGCCTGCGCCGTCCGGTTCGCCCGACGACCCGCACGCGGCGAGCGAGCAGAGGGCGATCAGCAGGAGTCGTCGGTGGGCGGCCATCGTGCCAGATCATGACGACGATCGGCGCGGCTGCAACGCCGTGGCCCGCTGCGCCTCACGCAGTCTGCGCGAAGAAGTCCAGGCAGGCGCGTTCGACGCGCTCCGGCGACAGCGCGCTCGGCCACAGCTCGCGCGTGACCTCGCCGTAGGCCTGCTCTCGCTCCGGCCCGAAGTAGAGCTCGGGGATCGGCGTGTCCGGCGGATCGGCGTGCCACCAAGCGTCAGCCTGCGCCGGCTCGAGGTCGCGCAGCACGTCGCGCAGCCCCCGCAGGTCGCGCCGCGGCTGCGGCTGGAAGGTCACCAGCTCGAACCAACTCTCGGTGCGGTCGTGGTAGCGGTAGCGGGCGCCGTCGCGGCCTTCGAGGACGTGCAGCACGCGCCACGCGCCGGCCAGCGTGTTGACCGTCATGCGGTGGCGCGCCCCGTCGGTGCGCACCGCGCTGAACCCGAGCTCGGGCGTTCGCCGCGCGTCGAGCGCGCCGCGCAGGCCCTCGTCGATCTGCTGCTGGACGAGCGCCATCTCCTCTTCGTAGAGCGCGCGGAAGCCGCCGGTGTTGTCGAGCACGGCTTCGGCGTGCTCCACGAGCCACCGGTAGCGCGCCAGCGCGAGGTCGCGCTCGCCGACGCCGTGGAAGGCGCCCAGGATCGGCGAGTCCGCGCTCGCGAGGTCGCGGACGATGCGGTCGATCGCGAAGCCGCGCCACGTGTGCCAGACGCCGAAGTCGCCGACGGTCGCGGCGGACAGCAGGCGGTCCTCGCACCGCGCGGCGACGTCGGGACGCAGCACCGCGAGCAGCGAACCGAAGCCGTCGGTGTCGTAGTGGTCGTTGACGACGTGCGTCGCGTCGCCGAGGAACGCCGCCTGCTCGTCGTCGGATGCGGCCGCGAAGCGCAGCGCGATGCCCGTGCTCAGGTCGGCCTTCCACTGTGGCGGGGTGCGGTTGCCCGGCCAGTGCGAGAGGTTCGGCCCGGTGGGGGTCATCCCGTCGACCGACAGGTGCGCAGGCGGCGCGTCGTCGCCGGCGGCGTGGCCCAGCTCGAGGCGAGTCGCCGGGCGGTCCCCGGGTCCGGTGCAGAACATGAGCTGAGCGACTTGGGCCGTGGAGTTTCGCGTCCTAGATATCGTCGTGTCGGGCGCGGCCCGCCTCTGGCCCCGAGAGGAGCCAGGGAGCGAGCCGTCGCTTTGACACGAGAGAGCGAAGAGTGGCTTCGGCCGGCGGGATGTGAGCCCGCCGGCCGATTTTTTGGCCGCCTGCATTCGTAGCCCAATCTGCGGCTCGGCGCCATGCCAGCGGGGCCCGTTCGGGCGACAGAAGTTGCTTGCAAAGCCCTATGCGGCAGGTAGATTCCCCGACCCCCATGGCGTGGGGACGTAGCTCAATTGGTTAGAGTACCGGACTGTCGATCCGGTGGTTGCGGGTTCGATTCCCGTCGTCCTCGCCAACAAAGCCCCTCGGAGCCCCGCTTCGGGGGGCTTTTCCTTTTTGTCGGGTCCTTCTGTCGGGACTGCCCTGAACCCGACTCGCGGCTGGGCGCCCGCGCCGGACTATTTGTCCTCGAAGCGGAACGGGATCCGCTCGACCTCGTTCTTGCGGTCGCGGTGCAGCAACAGCAGCCCGGCCAGCTCCTCGGGCAGCTCGGGCATCTTGGCCGTCGTGAACGCGACCGTCTTGCCGTCCGGCGACGGCGACGGCTGCAGGAACAGCGGCTGCTTGAGCTGGTAGACGACGCCGCCTTCCTTGGCCAGCCGTTGGAAGATGGGCGCCTTCAGGATCGTGGTCTCTCGCTGGAACGAGCCGCTGAAGTTGGTCTCGAACAGCGCGAACTCGTCCTCCGTTTTGCCAGGCCGCATGACGGTCCCGCAGATGGTGACGTCGTCGATCCACGCGATCGGGCCCATCGACCGTTCTCCTTTGATCTCGATGGTCGTCAGCAGCTTGCCGTCCTCGAGCACCAGCACGGCCCACTTCAACGCGTCCAGACCCGCTTGCTGCCGGCCCTTTACTGCGACGACTGCGCACCGCTTGCCGGTCGGGTCGAAGCGCGGGGCCTCCGCGAGCCGCCATTCGCAGTCGTCGGGCTTCGTGATCCACGGCGTCAACTCCATCGTCTCGGAGTCCATCATTCCGATCTCCCAATCGCGCTCGTTCATCGTGATGTAGCCGACGCCGTCGCCGAAAGGGAACGTCGCGAGGCCACGGCGTCCCTGCTGCTGGGTCTCACCGGTGTCGAGGTCGACGCGGATGACGGTCGACCCGGTCAGGAAGACATGTCCGTCGGCCACGACCGGCTCGATCAGCATCGTGCCCAGGTTGCGTCCACCGACGCGGATCGCATGGGACTTGCTCTCCTTGCCCGCGTCGTCGCGCGTCTTGACGTTGACGACGCCGTCGTCGGTGCCGTCTGCCCACACGATGACCCAGCGCGCGCGGTCGGGGTCCCGGACCATGTCCATGGCCCCGTCGGCGAGGCCGATTTCGAACAGCTCTGCCGAGGTGCCGGCGTCGAGGTCGCGCTCGGCGACGAGGTGTCGCTTGCCGTCGACGGCGGCGTAGGTCAGGCGCTTGCCGTCCGCCGACCAGCGCGGCCGGCAGCCGAGCTCGGCGAGCAACAGCGCTGCGAACGCGCACGCGGCGAGCCGCGCGACCGCGGTCTTAGCACCTTGCACAGGTGCTGCCTTGCGCGGGCCCTTGTCGATGTCGCTGTGGTTCACAGTGAGCTCCTCATGAGGTGACGGTAATACGCTTTGCTTTGCAAAGCAACCGGTGACAGGTGCCGAGCGGGCGCGGTTCGCCGCGAGCGGAGCACGTCCTGGCGGCGCTCAGCGCCGCTTCTTCTTGCCCGTCTTGCTGCGCTTGGCGACCAGCGCCTGCGTGCTGCTCTTATTGCTGGCCGTCAGCTCTAGCAGCGCCGTCTGGCTGCGCAGCGGCGGCTCCCCGTCGCCGCGCACGATGCGCTCGCTCTGGCCGTCGGCGCGGATGCGGCGCGCCTTGACGTGGTCCTTCAGCGCCATGCCGAGCACCTCGTCGATCACGCGCTGCTTCAGCTCGGGGTCCAGCACCGGCGCTGCGACCTCGACGCGTCGCTCGAGGTTGCGGATCATCCAGTCCGCAGACGACAGGTAGACCAGCGGGTCGCCGGCGTTCTCGAAGTAGTAGACGCGGCTGTGCTCGAGGAACCGGTCCACGATGGTGGTGACGGTGATGTTCTCGCTCAGTCCCGGCACGCCGGGTCGCAGGCAGCAGACGCTGCGCACGCTCAGCTCGATCTTGACGCCCGCGCGGGACGCCTCGTAGAGCGCGGTGATGACGGTCGGATCGGCGAGGTTGTTGAGCTTGGCCTTCACGCCTGCCGGCTTGCCGGCGCGCAGGTTGTCGATCTCCTTCTGGATGCAGGCGACGACCTGCTTCTGCATCTTGAACGGCGCGACCAGCAGGTGCTCCATCGCCGGCGCGCGCGTGTAGCCGGTGATCATGTTGAAGGTCTCGGCGACCTCCTCTCCGAGCTCCGGGCGCGCGGTCATCATGCCGACGTCCGTGTAGAGCCGCGCCGTCGTCGGGTTGTAGTTACCGGTGCCGATGTGGCAGTAGCGGCGGAGGCTGCCGTCGTCTTCGCGCCGCACGACGAGCGTGCACTTGGCGTGCGTCTTCATGCCGACGATGCCGTAGACCACGTGCACGCCGGCCTGCTCCATGCTTCGCGCCCACTGGATGTTGGCCTCCTCGTCGAAGCGGGCCTTGAGCTCGACGATCGCGGTGACCTGCTTGCGCTGCTGCGCTGCCTCGATCATCGCGTCGACCATCACGTTCTGGCTGCCGGCGCGGTAGATCGTCTGCTTGATCGCCTGGACCTTGGGGTCCTGCGCGGCGAGCCCGACGAAGTCCTCGACGCTGGAGAACGAGTCGTAGGGGTGGTGCAGCAGGATGTCACCTTCGCGCAGGTCGGCAAACATCTCGTCGGGCGTCGACCAGCGCCATTGCCTTCGCGGCTTGGCCGGTGGGTCCTTGAGCCCCTGCTTCTCGACCAGCGAGTAGAGCTCCATGATCCGCCCGAGGTTGACCGGGCCTTCGCAGAAGTAGATGTCGTCGCTGTCGAGCTGGAACGCCTTGAGGAAGCGCTCCAGCACCTCCGGGTGTGCGTCGTTGTCGATCTCGAGCCGGACGGGTTCGCCGCGGCGACGCTTGATCAGCTCCTTCTCGATCGAGCTCATCAGGTCCGTCGCCTGCATTTCGTCGACCTCGAGGTTGCCGTCGCGCGTCACCCGGAAGGTGCTCGTGTGCAGCACCTCCAGGCCCGGGAACAGCGCTTGCAGGTTGGCGCGCACGACGTCCGCCGTGAACACGTAAGCGCGTCGGCCGTCCTGCTCGGGCAGCCTGAGGATCCGCGGCAAGGCGCGCGGCACCTGCACGACGGCCATGCGGTGCGCGCGGCGCTCGCGCTGCTTGGGGTCCTGCAGCAGCACGACGATGTTCAGCGACTTGTTGAGGAGCACCGGGAACGGGTGCGCCGGATCGACGGCGAGCGGCGTCAGGATCGGGTAGACCTCGCGCTCGAAGTACGACGCGACGAACCGAGCCTGTTCGCCGTCGAGCTCACGGATCGAGGGGAAGCGGATGCCTGCCTCGACCAGCTCGGGCAGCAGCTGCTCGGTCCACGTCTCGTGCATCGCCGTCGTGACTGCGTGCGCGTCCGCGCGGACCAGCTCGAGCTCCTCTGCGGGCTTGAGCCCGTCGTGGCTCTCGGCCTGGATGTCCGCGTCGACCATCTCCATGACGCCGGCGACGCGGATCTCGAAGAACTCGTCGAGGTTGGTGCTGGCGATCGCCAGGAACTTCACGCGCTCCAGCAGCGGGTTGCCTTCGTCCTGCGCCTCCTCGAGCACGCGCCGGTTGAACGCCAGCCAGGAGAGCTCCCGGTTCACGAACAGCGACGAGCTCTCCAACGAGTTCAACGGCGCGTCGGCAGCGACCTCGGCTACGGGTTCACCCGCACCGCCGCCCTGGTCCTCGGGCGTGCGCGAGAGTCGACCCAGTCGGTCGAGCCGCGCGCGCTTCGCCTCGGATTTCGGGTTCTCGTGCATGTGTTCCGTGGTCTACCGGATGGTGTCTATCGGCTGACGGCGCGGGCGCGGTTGCGCGCCCGCCGGAGAATCGGCGCCGCCCGGATCCCACTTCGGGGCGGAGGCTGCAGCTCGCGTCAAGCGGAGCAGAGACCCTACCGATCCCACTCTCCGGTGCGAAGTCGGCATCGCCCAGGAGGAGAGATTCACGGTGACTTTACAGATCGACGACTTGCTGCGCGCGATGGTCGCGCGCGGCGCATCCGACCTTCACGTCAAGGCGGGGAGCCCTCCGGGCTTCCGCATCGACGGCGAGGTCGAACCTCAGGAGCAGATCGGCCGCCTCACGCCCGAGGTCACCGCGGAGCTCGCGCGGCAGCTGATGTCGCCCGAGCAGTGGGAGCGGTTCCTCGCCGAGAAGGACATCGACTTCTCGCACGCCGTGCGCGACTGCGCGCGCTTCCGCGTCAACGCGCTGCACCAACGAAACGCCGTTGGCATCGTCGTTCGGCAGATCCCGGACACGATCCCCGACTACAAGGCGCTGCAGCTCCCGCAGGTGACGCTCGACCTCGCGTCGAAGCCCCGCGGCCTCGTGCTCGTCACCGGTCCGACCGGCTCGGGCAAGTCGACAACGCTCGCTGCGATGATCGACTACATCAACCAGACTGAGTCGGGCCACATCCTCACGATGGAGGACCCGCTCGAGTTCGTGCACAAGGACAAGAAGTGCTTCGTCACGCAGCGCCAGATCGGCCAGGACTGCTCGAGCTTCCGTGAGGGGCTGCGTCGCGCCCTGCGCCAGGATCCGGACGTCATTCTGATCGGCGAGATGCGTGACCTGGAGACGATCTCGATGGCGATCTCCGCGGCGGAGACCGGCCACCTCGTGTTCGGGACGCTGCACACGACGAGCGCGATCTCGACCGTGGACCGGATCATCGACGTGTTCCCGACCGACGCGCAGCAGCAGGTCCGCGTGCAGATGGCCTCGACCCTGCAGGGCGTGGTCTCGCAGACGCTCGTGCCCAAGATCGGCGGCGGGCGCATCGCGGCCCGCGAGATCCTGGTCGGGACCGACGCGGTGCGCTCACTCATCCGCGAAGGCAAGGCCGCGCAGCTACTCAACCTGATGCAGACCGGCAAGCAGTTCGGGATGGCCACCCTCGAGGACCAGCTGCTCCAGGCCTACGCCGACGGCCTGATCAGCGCCGACGCCGCCGTCGCCAAGTCCAACCGGCCCGACGACGTCCGGCGGCGTCTCGAAGGCGTGCGGCCCAAGCAGCAAGGTCTCGGCAGCGCAGCCCAGCCGGTGCGCCGGGAGCCCGTCGGCGCCGCGGCTGCGGCCGAGCCCCGCCCGCGCACGTCCGGCGTCGTCGGTGGCGCGCGCAGCGGGCGGATCGGGATGTCGCGGCCGCGCTGAGCGGCCGCGGACTCAGTCGCCGCGCGCGCGCGGCGCGTCGAGCCGCCCGAAGCGGTGCCGACCCTCGACCAGCGGCAGCGGCCGGTCCCAGACGACGTCCTCCAGCCGCAGCTCACGGTAGAGGTGCGGGAACTCTGCCCCGCCGCGCGACGTCTCCCAACGCAGCGCTCCGCCGAGCGCGTCGGCGTCGAGCGCGAGCAGCACGAGTCCGTCCACGCCGGCGAAGTGCCGCGCGGCGGTCTCCTCGACCTGGCCGCCGTCGGACAGGTGCACGAACCCGTCCTGTAGGTCGATCGGGGCGCCTGCGGTCACGCCGTCACGGCGCAGCGCCTCCCACTCCGGGGCGCGCAGGATCTTGTAGACCAGCACGCCGCCAACTATCGCCGAACTCAGCTGCCGATCCAGACGCCCGACGCCTGCGTGCCGCCGAACGTGCCGATCGTCGGGTCGTAGTAGCTGTACTGGAACCAGCCGACGTCGCCGATGAGCAGCGGGTTGTTCGGGATCTGCAGCGGGTAGCTGGCGAAGCCGCGCATGGGCGTGCCGGTGGAGATGGTCGCGAAGCCGAACTCCGACGGTGCGATGTGCAGCTTGAAGCCCAGCACCTCGGTGAGGTCGGCTTGGGCGTACGAGCTCCACATCAGCCCGCAGAGGCTGTTGGGCCGGATGTTCTGGATCGTGCACGCGAACGAGGAGTTGCCCAGTCGCGGCTCGCCGCCGTCGAAGCCGATGCGGGCCGCCAGGCTCGGCTCACCGCCGGAGGGCTCTCCGACCTTCACGATCGCGCAACCACCGAACTGCGGCGCGCTGCCGTTGCGGATGATCACGCGGTGGATCTGGCTTGGCCACGCCGCGGGGCGCACGGCGGTGACCATGAGGTCCGGCTTGTGATCCGAGCCGAGGTCCAGGATGCCGAGCAGGTCGGGGTCGGGGCGGATCGGCAGGATGTTGGCAGAGACGTGCAGGCTGTGGCTGAACCGGAAGCTGCCGCCGAGCGGCAGCTGCGTCGGCGTCGCCTGGAACGGCCACGGCCCCATGCAGACCCAGACCTCCGCGGGACCTGCGGTCCCCTGGCTCGCGAGCGTCGGGTGCGAGACGACGGTCCCGCGCAGCATCGCAAGGTCGAGCAGCCCGTCGCCGTCGAAGTCGGCGAGCTGCACCGACGGCGCATACGTGCCGAGCGCGGCCGGGGCGGGCAGCGGCAGGTGCGTCATGCTGGAGATGTCGGCGGTGCCGGCACCGTCCCCTTTGAAGTAGACCACCGACGACTGCACGACGCTGCCGGCCGTGTCGACCATCGAGACGACGTAGTCGGGGTAGCCGTCGATGTCGACGTCGCCGACCTCGAGCGAGGTGGGGCGCTCGGGGCCCAGCAGCTGCGGCGTGGTCACCTGGACCAGCGCGCCGTTCTGTATGCGGAGGTGCATCAACTCGTAGAAGTAGGCGCCGACGGAGCCGTGCTCCTGGATCAGCACCACGGTGTCACCCGCGCCGTCGCCGTCGACGTCGGCGAACTCTATGTCCACGACGCTGCCGATCAGCGGCATGCGCGCGTTCTGGAACCCGCCCTGGCCGTCGGAGATGCAGCACGCGACGACGCCGGGCGCTGCGATCGCGCTCCACGCGTCGTGGACGCCGGCGCCGACCAGGACGTCGTTCTTGCCGTCGCCGTTGAGGTCGACGACCTGGAGCGACGCCACGGTGGAGACCGAGAACGGCGGGTTGAAGGCCAGCATCGAGCCCAGGTAGTCGATCGGGCGCGGCGGAGCGAAGCGCGGCTGGTCGATGCGGGTCGAGCCGAGGTTGCGCTGGTAGTGGACCGAGCCGTCCGCGTTCGCGAAGACGACGTCGTCGCGGCCGTCGTGGTCGAGGTCCCCGCTCGTGATCGCGATCGGCGCAGGAACGCTCGAGGACCGCGGCACCTGAGCCATGCCGACGTTTGCCGTCGTGCTCGCGAGCTCGTCGCCGTGCTCGTCGAGGGTCGCCATCACCGTCCCGAAGAAGAAGCCCGGCGCGATCACGTCCTGGCTGCCGTCGCGGTTGACGTCGACCGCCGCCCAGCGCGTCGTCAGCGAGAAGAACTGCTGCGAATCGGGCGCGTGGAACGGCGAAGGATTCTGCGTATGAGCCGTCGCGTTGAGCGCGAGGCAAGCGGTGATCGTGGCGAGGGTGGTGGAGCGTGCGTGCGGCGTGCTGATCATGCTGGACCTCGGCGATCCCGCGGAGGCGCGACGGCTGGTCGGCGACGAGCGCCTTCCCAGCGATCCGGCGTGAACTGCTCCATGCACTCACTTCCGCCGGCTGCCTCTCGGCAGTGCCGCAGCGCGACTGGCGACGCGCCACCTCGGGTCTGTTACCCGCCACTTCGGCGCATCCCCGAGCAGCCATGATGGTGGCTTTCCACTAGGGAAACGGTGCTTTCGGGGCGTGCGGGAGAACCCTGACTCCGCAAGTCGCGCGCGTCTCCTTCGCTTGCGGCGCGCGCTAGGGGGAACCCCCAGGAGAACTCTGTCCCAAAAGAAAACACGCTTTCTTGCGAACGTGGAAAAACGCCGCGACAAGGTGTTGCGGGCCGCTTCGAGCGCATCCGCGCAGGCTCGTCGGCGGTCCGGCACTAGAAATCCCCGGTAACACCGGGGCGATGAACCTAACGTGTTCGCCCCCATGTTCTTGAAGCTCGCCAAATCGACGCTGGTCGCGGTTTTGGTGCCGCTGGCGGTCGCGCAGACCGAGGGCGGGCGTCGAACGTGCCGGGTGGACGTGATCGCCGTGGGCGACGCGCCGCGGATCGACGGCAGGTTGGACGACGCGTGCTGGGAGCGAGCCCCTGCGATCGGCGACCTGGTGATGGTCGAGCCCTGGCTCGGGCGAAAGCCGCAGGACCGTACGGTCGTGAAGCTGCTGCACGACCGTGACAACCTCTACTTGGGTATCTGGTGCCAGCAGGACCCCGACACGGTGCGCGCCAGCCAGCGCGTGCGCGACGCGCGGCTCGACCCCGACGACCGCATCGAGCTCATGCTCGATCCGTTCGAGAACCGCCGCACGGCCTACTTCTTCCAGATCGGCGCCGGCGGCTCGCTCGGCGACGCGATCGTCTCGGCGAACGGCACGCGCTTCAACAAGCCGTGGGACGCGCTGTGGCGCGCGCAGGCGCGCAAGGTCGCAGACGGGTGGGTCGCCGAGGTGGCCATCCCGTTCCGCAGCATCCCGCGCAAAGACGGCGCCCGCTCGTGGGGGTTCAACCTCAAGCGCTTCATGCGTGCCCGCAACGAGGAGTACCAGTGGGCCAACCCCAGCCAGGCGGTCCCGTTCTTCCGGGTCAGCGAGTTCGGCACGATCGACGGCTTCGGGGACGTGGACGGCGGC
>JBERSB010000199.1:0-4015 GCA_041236755.1 Luminiphilus sp.
CGAGCATCTCGTCGCTCATCCACGAAGGGCGATCGACGAAGCCGACGCGGTCGAGCGCGACCGTCGGTCCCGATGGCGCGTCGCGGCGGAACTTCGCCGCGAGCACGGCTGCGGCGCGTGGACCGCAGAACCAGACGGTCGCGGCGAACGCGCCCAGCACGATCGACCGGACCGCCCATCGGGACGCAGGAGAACTCATCGCGTGCACCCGGGCGGACTCGCCCGGACTAGCAGACGGCTCCGGCTCGTGTTCGAGCCGGGAGCGATCAGTTCAGGCGCGCGACGACGGGCTTCTGCTCGCCCTTGCCGGCGCGCTCACGCGCGCCACCGCTGGCGCCCTCGCAGTCGTCCGTGAAGATCTCGAGCGCGTCGATCACGTTCTCGACGAGGTCGCGGTCGAGCGTCAGCTCGCGCGCGCCCTTGGCCGCCTCGAGCTCGTGGTCGAGCAGGCGGGTGAGGATCTTGATCTGGGAGAGGTGGCGACCGACGAACTTGCCGACGTTGACTTCGGACTTGCTTTCCATTGCTTGGCTCCAAGCGCTGCGATGCCGCAGCTCAAAGAAGGGAGGTGCGGTGGTGACCCCCACCGCTTGTAGACCGGAGCAGCGTCGGACGGCTCATGTGGCGCCTGACGCTGCCAGCGAAATGACCCGCTGACTGACGGGACGCGCCGGAGCATAGCGCGCGTCGCGCGCGCAAACCAGAGAGCGGTTCGCGCACTTGTCGTCGGTGTATGTGGAGAGCTTCGCACACACGATGTGGAAGAAGCACGCGAGGCGGGCATCCGTCTGTTCCCAAGACGGCGCGCGTGTGACATGCTGCGGCGCAGTGCCTGACCGAACCGAAGAGCCCCTGACCTTCAAGGGCTACACCCTCAACGCGTTCCAGGTCGCTGCGGCAGAAGCCATCGAGGACGGCCACAACGTGCTGCTCGCGGCACCTACCGGCGCGGGCAAGACGCTGGTGGCCGAATATGCGATCGAGCACGCGGTGCGGCAGGGCCGCCGCGCGATCTACACCAGCCCGATCAAGGCGCTGAGCAACCAGAAGTTCCGCGACTTCAAGAACGACGGCCTGCGCGTTGGCCTGATGACCGGCGACCTGACCCTCGACCCCGACGCGCCGCTCGTCATCATGACGACGGAGATCTTCCGCAACGCGGTGTTCGAGGACCCCGAGCGCTTCCGGGACACCGACTTCGCGATCTTCGACGAGGTCCACTTCGTCGACGACGTCGAGCGCGGAACGGTCTGGGAGGAGAGCCTGATCTTCGCGCCGCAGCACGTGCGTTTCGTCGGCCTGAGCGCGACGATCGCCAACCTGCACGAGTTCGGCGACTGGGTCCGCGAGGTGCGCGACCAGGACCTGACGGTCATCGAGCACAAGAAGCGGCCCGTGCCGCTGTCGCACCGGCTGTTCCACGAGCACGCCGGCGTGTTCCAGCTCGCGCAGCGCTCGCGCGCGGTCACGTTCCACGAGCGCGCGCTGGCGCGCGAGAAGAAGCACACCGATCGGAACAACCGGATCGGGCGCAGAGAAGCCCACCGCTCCAAGTGGGGCGACAAGCGCGAGCGCGCCAGCGGCCGCCGCCACCGCTTCGGTCCACGCCCCTACGTGACCCTGCTCGACGAGATCCAGCACCGCCAGCTGCTGCCCGCGCTCTACTTCTGCTTCAGCCGCAAGGAGTGCGAGATCAAGGCCGAGCGCAGCATGGGCCGCAGGCTGCTCGACCGCCGCGAGCGCGCGCGCATCGAGGACATGTTCCACGAGGTCTGCGAGCGGTTCGAGATCGACCCCGAGCAGGACCCCGGCCTGCTCGGCATCCTCGGCAGAGCGCAGGCAGGCGTCGGCTACCACCACGCCGGCATGCTGCCGATCCACAAGGAGGTCGTGGAGCGGCTGTTCACGTCGGGCCTGTTGAAGCTGCTGTTCACGACCGAGACGTTCGCGCTCGGCATCAACATGCCGGCGCGCACCGTCGTGTTCGACCTGCTGCGCAAGTACGACGGCGTGCAGATGAACTACATGCGGGCGCGCGACTACCTGCAGATGGCGGGCCGCGCCGGCCGCCAGGGCCTCGACAAGAGCGGGCTCGTAATCTCGATCCTGGAGGACGAGGACCTGACGGACGCGCCGCTGTCGCGCTTCCACTCGGGCAAGGTCGAGCCGATCACGTCGCGCTTCAACCTCTCCTACTCGACGATCCTCAACCTCTTCGACCGGCTCGGCAGCAAGGGCCTGCAAGAGGCCTACGACCGGTCGTTCTCGGCCTTCCAAGCCATGAAGGGCTCGGCGTCGGCCCGCCAGAAGAAGCGCGCCGCGGCGCACGCAGCGCTCGCGAGCCGCGTGAACGTGCTCCGCGCCGCGGGCTACCTCGACCAGGACGGGCTGCTGCCGCGGGGCCGCGTCGCGCAGCGCATCAACGGCTACGAGATCCAGGCGGCAGAGCTGCTGTTCGACGGCGTGCTCGACGAGATGGACATCCACCAGCTCTCGGCGACCTTCACTTCGCTGATCCACGAGGAGCGGCGCCGCGCCGACCCCAAGCACCACCGCCGCGAACCCGGCCGGCTGATGAAGCGCGCCACCGACGCGGTGCGCCGCTTCCGCGCGGTCGAGAGCGACCAGGGCATCCTGCACCCGATCAAGGAGCCCGACTGGGGCATCGCGCCGGCGATCGACTGCTGGAGCCGCGGCGGCGACATCGAGGACCTCGAGCGCCTCTCGCACGGCGACGCCGGCGACGTGGTGCGCACCCTGCGCATGGCGATCCAGATGATGCGCCAGGTCGCGAGCCAGGTCGGCAAGGGCGAGCCGCTCGCAGCGAGGCTCGAAGCGGCGATCGTGTCGGTCAACCGCGCCGTGGTCGACGCCAAGCGCCAGTTCGAGCTGGGTTGAGCCGCAGCTACTCGCCGCGCGACCGGGCCATGCCGGCGAAGCCGAACTTGGCGACCAGCACGTCGAAGAACTGGTTCGGGTTCTGGATCAGGTGGCGGAAGCGCATCGGCGCCGGCCGCATCGAGATGCGCGTGCCCGCCTGCACCTGGATGTGCACCTGCCCGTCGACGCTGCAGTGGGCGTACGGCATGTCCCCCGTCTCGACGACCTCGAGCTCGAGGCCCGCGCCGAGCGACAGCACCACGGGGTGCGCGCTGAGCGAGTGGGTCGCCAGCGGTGTCAGCACGACGGCGTCGAGATCCGGCGCGAGCACGGGGCCGCCGGCCGCCATCGAATAGGCGGTCGATCCGGTCGCGGTCGCGGCGATCACGCCGTCGCCGCGATACGTGCCGATGTCCGCGTCGCCGCGCCGCACGCGCACGATGATCATCCCGCCGGCTCCGGCGCGGCTCAGCACGACGTCGTTGAGCCCGAGCACGTTGCCAGGACCCGCGTCCTGTTGGTCGGCGCTGCAGCGGAACATCTGGCGCGTCTCCTCACAGAGGCCGCCCGCCAGCAACATCTCCAGCGCCTGCTCGCTCTGCTCGTCCTCGAACGCCGTCAGGAAACCCAGCCGGCCGCGGTTGATGCCGAGAGTCGGCCGCTGGCGATCGCCCATGCGCCGCGCGGCGGCCAGCAGCGAGCCGTCGCCGCCCCAGACCACCACCACGTCGGCCGGCAAGTCGCGCAGCGACGCGTCCCGGTCCGTGACCTGCGTGGTCGCCACGCCGCGCTCCTCGAGCCAAGCGGCGTGACGGGAGATCACGTCGGCGGTGCCGCCCTTCTTGGCGTCGCCGACCAACAGCGCGCGCTGGATCGAGGGATGGGCCATGGCCGGAGGGCGGCCCGCGCAGGAGCGCGCGGTGTGGTTGGAGAGCGGCGCGTTGCGGCGCCGCTAGGTGGACACGGGCGCGTCCTTGTCGACGCGGAAGCGCGCCGCGACGTGCTCGTGCGTGAGCCCGCAGTGCGCGAGCACCTGCGCTCGCGACATGTGGTCGAGGATGTCGTCCGGGACGCCCATGACCTGGACGCAGGCGCGGACCGGACCGTGCGCAGCGACGCACTCGAGCACGGCGCT
>JBERSB010000200.1:0-4603 GCA_041236755.1 Luminiphilus sp.
ACGGCAGCGGCGCTGGCGAGCTTCACGCAGGACCAGGACGCGCTCGACGACCGCATCCGCGGCCTGCTGTAGCGCGCGCCGCCTGGTCGCGCGCTGAGGACTCCTGACCGGAAACGAACGAGCCCGCGGCCCGATCGCTCGGGCCGCGGGCTCGTCGCGTCCAGCAGGACAGGGCTAGCGCTCGCCGCCCTGGTCTCCGCCGTCACCGCCGTCGAGCTTGGCGAGCAACGAGTCGACGGCCTTGTCCATCGCTTCGCCGCGCACGTTCTTGAAGCGGATGACGCCGTCCTCGTCGAGCACGTAGATCGTAGGCCAACCGCGCACTTTCCACGCCGTGGAGATCGGGCCGCGGGTGCTGCCGCCGTTCCAGAACGAACGCCAGGTCAGCCCCTTCTCCTTGACGGTCTCCCGGATCACTGCGCGATCCTTGTCGGAGTTCACGCCGAGCAGGGCGAAGGGCTTGCCGTTGAGACGCTTCACGAGCGACCGCTCGTGTGGGTACATGGCCCTGCAAGGGCCTCACCAGTCTCCCCAGAAGTCGAGCACCACGACCTTGCCGCGGTAGTCGCTCAGCTTCATCGGCGTGCCGTCGAGGTCCTCGCCGACGATGTCGGGCGCGACCTTGCCGATCGACAGGTTCTGCAGCTCGAACAGCGTGCGCTTGGCGACCGCCCCCATCGTCTCGCGCCGGAACGCGACGGCGCTGAGCTCTTCGTCCGCGATCAATCGCTCGAACAGCGCTACCGCGCGCGCCTCGTAGGCGCCGGCGTCGGCCGACTTCAGAACCTCCGCAGCCTCGCGGCCATAGTAGCCCGAGTAGCGCTCCAGGTCCTCTTCGGTGCCCGCCGCGAGCGTGCGCGCCACCGACGCCGCCGACTTGAGCTGTTCGCCGGACGCCATCAGCGCGCTGGCCAGCATGTCGCCCTGCGCACCCTCGAGGGCCTTGGCCATGAAGCGCGACACCGCAGGCGCCGGGTTGCGCGAGAGCGAGGTCATGACCGTCTCCATCTCCTCGGAGTCCATGTGGTGCTTGGCGAGCACGTCCATGGCGAAGCCGAGGTCGGCGCCGGTCACGCGGCCGCGCGTGATCAGCCAAACCGACGCCGCGCCCGCGTCCGCGCTGGTCGCGTCGGCGGTCACGATCGCCTTGATGCGGGCGACGTAGTCCTTGGGGTTCGGTCGCGAGGCGACCATCTTCGAGAGCTCGGCGCGGTCCGCGCCGCCTTCACGAGCCTTGTTGTACGAAGCCATCCACTCCTGACTGGCCGACTCGAACTCGCTCTGGATCACCTGGAAGGTCTCGGCCGCGGCCGAGCTGCCGTCCTGCGCGCGCAGGGCCGGGCTGATCAGGGGCGACGCAGCCAGCAGAGCCTGGACGACCGGGGTCGGACAGATCTGCATTGGTGTTTCTCCTTATGGGAAGGCAGCCCATTCTAACGCGTGCGGGCGCAGCCCGGCAGACTTCCGCCCGCGCCGGGTTTCCGGGAACCGCGGCCCGAAGTTCGCATTGCTGGCGCAGCACAATCCGCGACAATTCGCGAGGTGGGCTGATCCGCAGCCGACGCCGCTCGTTGCAGATCCGAGACAATCCGAGACGACACCATGCCGACACCCTCTTCGAGCCGCCTTCGCGCCTTCCTGCTGACCCTCGCCGCGGCGCCCGCCGCCCTGTCGGCCCAGGGCATCCCGGTCGGCTTCGAGGAGAAGTACGCGATCGCCGAGGACCGCGCCGCCGTCGTCGCCGAGCTGATCCCCGGAACCGCCGACTACTACTACTACCGCTGCCGCGAGCGGCTCGACGCCCGCTACTTCCGGACCGTGCGCGAGACGCTGCCAGTCTGGATCAAGCGTCACGGCCGCACGGCCCGCGTGGTCGAGATCGAGAACCGCGAGGCCCTGCTGAGCTACGGCGAAGACCCGGAGCGGACCTACGAGTTCCTGCGCCAGCGGCTGGGCCTGCAGTACCGGCACCAGCGCTCGGTCCCGGGCGCGAGGAGCGACCTGCCGACGCGGCTGGATCCCGCGCTGCTCTCTCCGACCGCGCTGACGCGGCGCGCGCTCGAGAAGCACGCCGGCACCGTCGACGGCTTCCAGGACCACGCACTCGCACGGCTGTGCGCCACCGACATCGACGACAAGCAGCTCCACAGCCTGCTCAAGCGGCTGCAGAGACCTGACGTCGCCAACCTACCGGCGCTGGTGGTGCGCGACCTCGCCCGCCGCGAGAGCCGCGGATTCGGCTCGCTCGCCGTCCACAAGCTGCTCCGTCGCGAGCAGCTCGACGAGTGCCTGGAGCTGCGCCGCGATCTGCTCCAGGACGGCAACTTCGTCGCTGCGTACCTGATGCGCATGCATCCCGGCGCAGACGCCGACTGGTCCGAGGACCCTGCCCTGCGCGCGCGCCACATCGCGCAGCTCTGGGGCTTCGTGCGCACCCTCAGCCCGTCCTTCAACTCGCTCAAGGCGCACGTGCTCTACCACTGGCTGCGCCACGAGCTCACGCAGGGCGCGCCCGACAAGGAACGCTTCCTGTCCTACATCCGGCTGCCGCGCCGCAGCGGGTTCGCCAGCAAGGCGCACCTGCAGCGCTACGCGCGCAGCGAAGTCCACGTCGACATGGGCAAGCGCTACCCGACGCTGCTCGCCCCGATCCAGGACGACCTCGGCCTCGTACGCGCGTGCCTGGAGCAATTCTTCGCGGGCGAGGACAGCGTCACAGGCTACAGCGACTACCTCGACCAGCGCTGGCTCGAGGGCGTGCTCGCCGAGACCAAGCTGCTCGCAGGGATCGGCGACACCGAGCGCTGGTACTCGCTGCTGAACGATCCGGCGCGGCTCGAGCAGCTCGAGGCGCGGGTCGAACTGCGGTTCCCTCCGACGATGCCCAAGATCTTCGGCGCGGACGAAGCGGTGCAGCTGTCCGTCGAGACCAAGAACGTGCAGGACCTGCTCGTCAAGGTGTTCGAGGTCGACAGCTTCCGCTACCACGTCGAGCGTCAGAAGCCGGTCGACGCGACCATCGAGCTCGACGGGGTCGTCGCCAACTTCGAACAGAGCTACCAGTATGACGAGCCGCCGATGCGGCGCGTGCGCCGGACCTTCGACCTGCCCCAGCTGCGCCGGCCCGGCACCTACGTCGTCGACTTCGTCGGCAGCGGCATCTCCAGCCGCGCGGTCATCCACAAGGGCGAGCTGCGCATGATCGAGCGCACGTCCGCGGCGGGCCAGATCCTGCGCGTCTACGACGAAGCCGGCCGCCACGTGACCGACGCGACCGCCTGGTTCGGCGGCCGCGACTACGCGGCAGACGACCGCGGTGAGATCCTGATCCCCTTCTCGACCGATCCCGGCCAGAAGATGGTCGTCCTGCGGAAGGGCGGCAGGTCTTCGATCGCGCCGTTCGCGCACCGCGGCGAGTCCTACCGGCTGCGCGGCAGGGTCCACGTGGATCGCGAGGCCGTGCTGGCGGGCGGGACCGCCGAGCTGCTGCTGCGCTCGCAGCTGACGCTGAGCGGCCACCCGGTCTCGCTGCAGCTGCTGCAGCAGCCGCTGCTGAAGATCGTCGCCACCGACCTCGACGGGCAGTCGACCACGCAAGAGGTCCGCGACCTGGAACTCGTCGACGGACGTGAGGCGACGCACCGCTTCCGGGTGCCGCCGCGGCTCGCGTCGCTGGCCGTGACCCTCAGCGGCCGCGTGGAGCGCATGGACGGCGACCCCGTCGCCCTGTCGGGCGAGACCCACACGATCGCCGTCAACGGCATCGACGCGACCGCCGAGACCGGCGCGCCGCTGCTGCTGCGCACCAAGCGCGGATACGTCGTCGAGCTCCGCGGCAAGAGCGGCGAGCCGCAGGCCGGCAGGGTCTGCCGGCTCTCCCTGCGACACGAGGACTACCGCGACACCGTCGACGTGTCGCTGCAGACCGACGCCGACGGCCGCATCCAGCTCGGCCGGCTCGCGGGGATCCGCGAAGTGGTCGTCCAGCGGGACGGCAACGCGTCCACGGCCGTCGCGCTGCGCGACGCGCGGGTCCAGCTGCCGGGCGAGCTGCACGGCGTCGTAGGCGAGACGCTCCGACTGCCGTATGTGGGCGAACAGACCGCGCCGACGCGCGCTGAGCTGTCGCTGCTCGGCCACAACCGCGACGCGTTCGATCGCCTCGCGATCGCCGACGGGTTCCGCGAGCTGCGCGGGCTCGAACCCGGTGACTACCAGCTGACGATGCACGCGACCGGCCAGCAGGTCGACGTTCGCGTCACCAGCGGCGCACGCGACGGGCGCTACCTGATCGGGCGGGACCGCGCGCTGTCGGCGAGCCCGCAGACGCCGCTGCACGTCGTCGAGGTCGAGCCGGACGGCGACGCGATGCTCGTCCGCCTCGCCAACGCGTCCGCGTCGACGCGCGTGCACGTCGTCGCGACGCGCTACGTCCCGACCGAGGACCTGTTCGCGGGCCTCCGCGGCGGCGGCGCCGCCGGCGCGGCGGTGGTCCTGCTGGACCGGCTGGCGAGCACCTACGACGCCGGCCGCAAGCTGAGCGAGGAGTACCGCTACGTCCTCGATCGACGCTACGCCACGAAGTACCCGGGCAACATGCTCG
>JBERSB010000201.1:0-4224 GCA_041236755.1 Luminiphilus sp.
GTCGAACGTCAGGTTCGTGCCGATGTAGGGCGCCCAATACATCTGCTCGATGTCCAGGTTGAAGTCGAACGGATCCGTACGAGACAGGCTCAGGTCGACCTCACGCCACAGCGTCTGCAGGCGACAGCCGTAGGGGTTGAGCGGGTTCTGGATGCCGGCGGGGACCAGGTTGTTGGCCGAGTTGCTGCCGACCTGCGTCTCGGAGCCGAAGCGCTGCGGGCACCACCCGAGCGGGTCCTGCGGCGCCGGCGAGGCGGGCTGCTGCACTATCGGCGACTGGTTGAGGTTGTCGGCCACGACGCGCACGCGCGTCGTCGGGCGCGCCTGCAGCTTGTTGTCGAGGTAGAGGAACGCGCCGAACATGTCCTCGAGCGGGTAGGCCTTGGCGATGCTCGGCTGGCCGTCGCCCTGCACCTCCTCGGGCAGGAAGTAGCTCGGACGGGAGTCCTCGTCGCGCGACGCGAAGCGGCGCACGATGTTGATCGACAGGTTGTCGCCGAACACCGGCTCGGAGCCGTTCATGCGCGTGTCGACCGTGAACGGGATCACGACGCTGGTGCTGCGGCTCGCGGTCAGGCCCTGCAGGTCGAGCGAGTTGCCCGCGAGGTCCTTGATGCCGCCGTCGTCCGAGTCGGAGATCAGGTGCAGGAAGTAGCGGTAGTCCGCGCCCGACGGCGCGTTCCGCATCGTGTCGTCGAGGTAGAAGCCGGTCGACGGCTGCAGCCGCAGCGACGTCTGCGAGCCGTCCTCGTCGAAGACGCGCGACGTGATCAGGTACGGAGTGCGGTACTTCGCCAGGTCGAAGGTCGCCGGGTTCATGCCGACGCCGGTGACGCCGCCGTTGTTCCACGGACGGCTGGCGATGAAGTCGTCGATGCTGTCCTCGGTCGAGAGGTCGCGCATCGCGAAGAAGAACGTGTCCGCCCACTTCACCGTCTCGAGGTCGATCGGCTTGGTGAAGCGCACCACCGCGCCGGCGAACGGCGAGACGAACTCGTTCTGCTGCGGGCGGTAGCCGTTCAGCTCGAGCGGCGCCGGCGTGAACTGCAGGAAGTTGCGCGGGTCGTCGCGGCCGGCCTCGTCGCCCGCGGTGAACTCGGCAATCACGACCGCGCGCGGCGCGTTCTGAACGAGCCAGGGCTCGCGGTCGGTCAACGAAGACGGGTAGCCCGGCAGGTTGCGCGGGTCGATCGTCTCCAGGCCGGGCACGCGGCGCACCCGCACGCGCACGTGCTGCACCGACGGGTTGTCGCGGTCGTCCTCGGGGTCCACCACCACCTCGGCGCTGCCGAACGGGATGCCCGACGAGTCGCTGACGAACCGGATCACGTCGCCGCGGTCGATCTCGTGGCTCAGGCCGTTCTTGTAGACGGTGATCTCGTCCGTGAACTGGTTGATGCTGTCGACGCGCTCGAGGTACATCGGGATCTCTCCGATGACGCGGAGCGGCAGCGGATCGCGCACGAAGCCGCGCGAGATGTCCGCCGAGTCGTCCAGCTGGTTGCCCGAGCGGAAGTCGCGAACGATGGACTCGCGGCCGCTGTTGTTGGCGCCGGTGAGGCCGCCGGAGACCTGCGCGCGCAGGCCCGGGATCGCGAGCGGACCCTCTAGGGCCACCGCGATGCGGATGTTGGCGCCGAGCTGGTCCGGGGACGCAGGCAGGCCCGCGGCGTTGTTCGCGGTCTGGTACTGCAGGCCCTCGGTGCCGAGCAGGACCGGGTCGAGCACGAGGTCGGACTCGCCGACCACGATGCGCACGGGCTGCGGCACGAACGCGTTGGGCTGGGCCGGGTCGTCGACGATGCGCAGCAGCTGCACGGCCTCAGTGTTGCGGAGCTCGGTGACCTGTCCGGTCGCGTCCCGGCCCACGAAGAAGCTGTCGTCGACGCCGAGCGGCGCCGAGAAGCGCAGGCGGATGCCCGCGTTGCGCGGCACCACCGAGAACGGCACGCCGTTGCCGTTCTGACCGAACAGCATCGGGGCGACCACGCGCAGTTCGTCGTCCAGCGCGTCGAAGGCGTCGGCGAACTCGACGCCGTTCACGTCGCGCGGGATGAACAGGCGTGCCTGGAGCGTGTCCGGGTCCGCGCCGAAGAAGTCGTAGGTGATCTCGCTGTCCGAGATGCTCGAGTTGGTCGGGCGTTGATCCTGGATGTTGCCGCCGATGACGACGTCCTTGCGATACAGCGTGATCGAGGCGCCTTCGGGCGTCACCTGCAGGCCGTAGACGTCGACGAGACGGCCGTACTCGATCGCGACGAGTTCGGCCTGCACGGTCGAACCGGGCGTCGAGTTCGCGATGCCGCCGCCGCCGCCGCCACAGCTGGCCAGGGCCAGCGCGCCGAGCGCGAGCGCGCCCCAGTCGGTCAGCCTGGAGGCGAGAGGAAGACCGGCGGTGCCGGTCGGCGTACGGTTGTCTGCCATCATGGGAAGCGACGTTGTGTGCTTGTGCGACGTTTGCTGATGCGACATCGAATCGTTTGCGCCGCCGTGGGATCCGCGCGACGGTCGTTGCTGACGGGCCGCTGATCTTCGCAAAGTGATGCTGGGACAGCAGCTATAATATGGCTACATCGGGCGCCACCGGGTGCTTGGGTGAGCACGGGGAGGCGCCAAAGTCTCGGAGAGGGCAACAAACATCATGCCGCCCGTCCCGCCTGAGACAAGACTTCATAAGTGCCATGCCAGCAGGACTTTCGACAGGACGTCTACGGACATGGTCGGGCCTGCGCGAGCGGCGGAACGCACGGCCCGGTGCGATTCCGCTCGACGCGGCGGCAGGCGCAGCGCCGATCAACTCCCGGGGAAGCTGAACCCGGCCGCGCGGGCCTGGTCCTCGGTCTCGAAGTAGGCGCGGTTCGCGGCCTTGATGCGGCGCACGTCGGCCGCGTTGTAGCGGTGCACGATGCGGCTGCCGACGTGTCCGATGAACCGCGCCTCGACTTCGCGCTCGCAGTAGGCGCAGGCCAGCACGACCGGCGACGTCGCGGCGCGCACGCGGAAGTCGCGCTCGAGGTAGCGCACGCCTTCGTTGTTCGTGATGCAGCGCTCGTTGCGGCAGCGGGGTCCGGCGCCCGCGTCGCCCGGCGTCACCGAGAGCACGGCCGGCGGCTCGGCCTTCAGCTCGATCTTGCCCAGCTGGTGCGCCATCAGCGCCATCCGCATCGGCACGCCGAGCTCCGCCTGGCGGAAGTAGACCGAGCGCGGGTCGTCGTCGAGGTCGTAGCTGATCTCGTCGACGCGCGGCAGCGGGTGCATCACGCGCGCGTCCTTGGCAGCGGCCGCGCCGAGCGTCGAACGCGTCAGCTTCGGGTAGTCGGTGGTGTCCTCGCCCTCGTGCCGCTCCCGCTGCGCGCGCGTCATGTAGATCGCGTCGATGCGGCTGACCTCGACGTTGCCGAGGCTGGTGAACAGCGCCAGCTGGTGCGGCTTGCTCGCCGTGAGGTAGGCGGCGGCGTTGCTGCTGCCGGCGAGGCCGGGCAGGTCACCTACCGACGCGGTCGCGGCCTGCACGCCGTAGTCCCGACGCAGCCGCTGCAGCACGTAGTCGGGCAGCTCGAAGCCCGGGTAGGGCATCGTGACGATGTTGGCGCCGAACCGGGCGAGCGCGTAACAGAACGAGTGGATCGTGCGCGAGTAACGGAGGTCGCCGCAGAGCACGACCTCGAGGCCTTCGATGCGCCCCTTTTCCTTCCACAGCGTGTAGAGGTCGCAGAGCGTCTGCGTCGGGTGCTCGTGCGCGCCGTCGCCGCCGTTGATCACAGGGACGCTCGCGTAGCGCGCCGCGACCCGCGCCGCGCCGTCCTCGGGGTGGCGCACGACCAGGATGTCTGCATAGCTGCCGCCGACGACGCGGACCGTGTCGGCCAGCGACTCGCCCTTGGCGCGGCTGGTGTTCTCGCCGTCGGCCGCAGTGATCACGCCGCCGCCCAGGCGTAGCATGGCCGACTCGAAGCTGAGCCTCGTCCGGGTCGACGGCTCGAAGAACAGCGTCGCCATGATCGTGCCCCGGCAGAGGTCGGACCAGGCGTGCAGGTTCGCGCGGAATTCGTCGGCGTGCTGGAAGAGCTCGAGGATCTCGGCGGTGCTCAGGTCCTCGATGGAGACCAGGTCCCGCTTGACGTGTGCATCCATCGACGCACAGATCATGCCGACCCGGACCCGCCGGGTCCATCGGGATCGAGCGCCTGCAGGCGGCGCAGCTGCTCGTCGTCGAGCGCGGCG
>JBERSB010000202.1:0-9499 GCA_041236755.1 Luminiphilus sp.
GTCTGGCGCGCCTGCTGCGGTGGCGCGGTCGGCAGCATCCGCTCGGCGGACTCGGTCAGCTTGCCGGCGACGGCCGCGGCGCGCGACGCCGCGGGGTCGATCAGCACGTGCGTCACCTCGAGGCGCTCGACCAGGGCATCCTCCTGACGGCTGCCGATGGCGGTCGCGTCGAGCGCCGCGCGGAAGTGGGCGGCGGCGGTGACGCCGTCGCCTTGTTCGAGCGCCCGGTCACCGAGCAGCATGCGCGCCTCCAGGCCCCGGCGGGTGGTAGGGAAGCGGCTCGCGAGGCGCTCGAGCAGGCGCGGAGAGAGCTCGAGCAGCGAACGCGCCATCAGCCCGCCGGCTTCGCGCGCGGCGAACTCCTCGTAGGCGGCGGTGGCTGCGGGCGACATGTTGGCCAACACCGCGACGACCGCGCCGCGGGTGCCACAGTACTGACCGGGCGCGACCGGGACGACGCCCGGCGGGTCGACGCGCAGCAGCTCGTGCAGGCGCCGCACGGCCGCCTCATGTTCGCCGGCGGCGAGCTCTTCGATGGCGGTCTCGAGCGTGTGGATGTCGTCCTGGGAGCGCACCAGCGAGAACAGGTTGTCGTTCTGGCTGGTGGCGAAGTCGATGGGCCGCGGCACGCGGCGCACGGGCCGCCACTGGGCGCTCGCCGTGCTCGACAAGCCGAGCGCGACCGCGAGGCCTAGCAGCACCACGGCGACCGCGCGGCGCACGGTCGGCTGCGCCGGCGTCTGCTGCGTCTGGGTCTGAGTGGTAGGCGTCGTCATCGTGGTTCTGCGAGCGTCAGATCAGCCGGGCGCGCTTGCGCAACAGCCACTCGAGGCCGAGCACCGAGAGCACCGCGAGCAGCGACCAGACCGTGTCCCAAACGGGTCTAGTGCGCGTGTCTTCCCGGGTCTCGAAGGATTTGCGGTCGGCGAACTCCGGGACGAGCCCGGTCGCGTCGCCGAGGAACAGGTAGCGGGCGCTCGCGTCCGTGCCGCGGCTGGCCGCCGCGATGCGCCGCAGCGCGTCGGCGTCCTGGCTGGAGTCGGCCAGCTCCTGGTCGGGGATGCGCACCAGCACGTCCTCTCGGGCGAGCACCGCGTCGTCGGGGTTCTCGTTGGCGTAGACCACGAAGCTGAAGGCGCCCGCGTCGTCCATCGCGAAGCTCGCCTGGAAGAGTCCTGGTTCGCCGGGCACCGAGCGCAGGATGCGCTTCTGCGCCTGTTCGTCGGTGCCGCGCAGGAAGATCGGCTGCTCGTTGGCGATCGAGGGCTGCAGCTCGCTGTCCTGCACGCGGAGCTGGACCCGCACGCGGTCACCGGTCTCGCACAGCGTCTTGTCGAGCGTCAGCTCCAGCAGGTCGTTGCGCCGCTCCAGCCGTCCGCGCGCGAGGTGCCGGACGACGTTGCGCCAGAACGCGTCCATGTAGAGCTCGGCGTAGGGGTCGCGCCAGCGCCAGGTCTCGTCGGTCGCGAGGAAGAACGTCGTGCCGCGCGGGAACGGCGCGGTCACGGCGATCGGCCGGTTGCCGTAGGCGTTTCTGTCGGTGGGGTGGCGCAGCAGCACGGTCGCGCCCGGCTTGGCGCGCTGGACGGGGTGGTAGACGTAGAAGCCCGGCAGCCCCTGCTCCCACAGCCGCCGGTTGAACGCCGGGTCGCGCTGCAGCAGCAGGATCTCGTGCGGGTTGAGCGGGTTCTCGAGCACGGGCCGGAACTCGACGTCGCGCGGCGCGGGGTTGTTGGCCAGCCAAGACGGCTCCTCGAGCACGACCGGCAGCAGGTCCTGGACCAGCGTGTTGCGGTAGCGCTCGGGCATCGCCGCGTCGCCGAACAGGAAGCCGACCCCGCCGCCGAACTCGACGAAGTCGACCAGCATCTGCAGCCACTCGCGGCGGCCCTCTTCGCTCGGCGAGATGCGCTCGGGTGGCACGTCGCCCAGCAGGATGACGTGGTAGTCGAGCATCTCCTTGGGCGTGCGCGGCAGGTCGCGGATCGGCCGCAGCTCGTCGCTGTGTTCCTGCACGAAGCGCGGGCTCGCGTCGAAAAGGATGGCCTGCATCTGGATGCTCGGGTCGACGCGCTTGAGCGCGTTCTTGACGTAGCGGTACTCCCAGCGCGGCTTGTCGTCGCAGAACAGCACGCGGATGCGCTCGTCGTTGACGCGCAGGAAGCGCACGTCCTCGTTGTCGTCGAGCTGCGACTCCTGCTCTGCCGGCGTGAGCGTGAACTTCAGCGTCCAGTCGCCGGCCTCGGAGAACGCGTGGAACATGCGCAGCTTGGTCGCCTCGCCGTCTGCGGGCAGCACGTCCGTCGCGGTCGCCAGCGGCACGAACGGCCCGCCGTCGCGGCTGCCCTGGAGCTCGACGCGGGCGGTCTCGCCCGCGAGCCCCTCGGCGCGCAGCGTCACGTCGAAGCCGACCTGCTCCTCGCGCAGCGCCTCCTTGGGGCCGGGCGGGCCGACCAGCCACGCGTTGCGCGGCGGTTCGGGGTCGCCGACTCCGATCGTGTGCACCGGGATGCCGCGCAGGCCGTAGTTGGCGGCGACCTCGCTCGGGTCGAGGCCTGCGTTGGTGCGTCCGTCGCTGACCAGGATCAGCGCGTCGAGGTTGGCGCCGGTCGCGGACTGCAGGTGCAGGTCGAGCGCGTCGCCGAGCGCGGTGCGGTTGCCGCGCGCGGTCAGCTCGTCTAGCGAGCGGACCGGCTTGGGCTTGCGGTCGACGCGGAACAGCCGCACGTCGTGCGTCTCGCGCAGCTGCGGCAGGAGGCCCTCGTCGTCCTCGAGCACGGCGCGGACCAGCTCTGCGCGGGTGCGCTCGCCGAGGTCGCCGTCGACCCATCTCGAGAGCGCGTCCCTCTGTTCGTCTGCGGGATAGCGGTCCTTCCTGGCCATCGACGCGCTGTCGTCGACGAGCACGTGGACCTGGTTGCGCGTCTTCCGGTAGGTCGTGATCTCGAACGCCGGCTGGAACAGCAACAGGCAGCAGAGCACCACGGCCAGCCAGCGCAGCGCGCTCAGCGTTGTGCGGGTCGGCGTCTCGAGCCGGCGCAGGCCGCTGTAGCTCCACCAGGCAAACGCGACGGAGCCCGGCAGCACCACCAGCGCCAGCACCCAGAGCGGCGGCAGGTTGAGGAAGCGGAACGTCTCCTCGACGTAGGTCGTCGTCTCCGAGGGGTCGCCCGACGGGGCCTGCTGTTGGAGGAGCGCGATCATCTCAGCCTCTCCTCGCCGCGACGTAGCGGGCCAGCGCGGCCTCGCCGAGGACCAGCAGCAGGGTCAAGAGCAGCAGCGACGGCGCCAGCTCGCTCCGGTCGGGGCCGTCGTCGGCCCGGGCCGCGGCGGGGAGCTGCGACAGGACGCGTTCGAGCCCCAGCGCGGCCTGCACGTCTGCGTGGCTCGGGTAGCGGAGCTCGCCTTCGGCGGGATCCACGTTGACGGCGAACGGCAGCCGCAGCGGCTCCTTGCCGGCGTCGCGATCGACCGTCATGTCGTACTCGTAGAACCCGGCGAAGCGCGTGCCGGTGAAGGTCGGCAGCGAGAAGCGGTCGCCCGGCAGCGCGCGCGCCGGCTCGGCGATGGGGGCGCGCGGCCGGCCGTCACGCTCGGGGCGCTGCACCTCGACGTTCTCGGGGCGCGCGTCGAGCGAGCACGACAGCGGGCTGCCGACGCTCGCCGCGAACGGGTCGGTCGCGGGCAGCGCGAGCCACTTGACCAGGCCGTGCAGCAGCGGGAAGGCGACGAGCGGGTCGTCCAGCCGGTTCCACCGCTCGGCGTCATACTCGCTGCCGATCGGAGACGTGAGGAACACCGCCTGGCCTTCGCCGAACGGGCGCGTCACGAACAAGGGCGTCTGCTCGGCGTCGGTCACGCGCACCACGACGGTCGCGTCCTCGTGCACCGAGTCGGCCGCGACGCCGTGCCACCGCCAGATCGGGATCGCCTGCAGGATCTCGCGGTAGATGTCTTCGTCGAACTCGCCGAGCAGCGGGTGTGACGCGTCCGCGATGCTGGGCGCGCGCACGGTGGAGCTGCCCGGCGCGCCGCCGAGCGGCGGCAGCAGCCGGAACGGCATCGGGCCGTCGCCCGCGGCGTAGAGGTGCAGGTTGTAGGACTCGACCTCGCACTGCGGCCCGAACTGGCACAGCACGCCGCGGCCCGCGCGCAGCGCGTCGGACAGCAGCGTCGCGGCCCGGTTGTTGAGCCGCTCGACGTCGGCGAGCACCACGACGTCGTAGTCCTTGGGCGTGCACTGCCCGCCCAGCAAGGTCACGATGTCGACGGCCTCGACCGCGAACGTCGGGAGCACGTTCTCGTCGGGATCGAGCATCGCCTGCCAGAGGTAGGCGTAGCTCTTGAGCGGGTCGGCGCCGTCCTTGCCGTCGACGAGCAGGATGCGGATGCGGTCGCGCACGTCCACTGTCAGGAACCGCTCGTCGTCGGCGGCCAGCGCGTCCCGCACGAGCGAGGCGCGGACCTTTCTGAGGCCGGACGTGCGGAACGTGATCTGGCAGTCCGCCTCGCCCTCGGCGCCGGCCGGCACCTCGACGACCTTGCGGAGCGGTTCGCCGCCGTCGACCTCGAGCGTTACCTCGCTGGTCGCGGCCTGCGTGCCGAGATTGCGCAACGTGACCAGCACCTCGACCGCCGTCTTCTGCACGGCCGCAGGGTCGCTCAACCGCACGGCGGTGATCTGCACGTTGTCGACCTCGCCGCCCTGCCCCGAGGACATCGGCCCGGTGTCGATCCAGTGCAGGTCCAGGCCCTCGCGCGTCTGCAGGTCGGCGACGAGGTCCCGCAGCGTGTCCCCGAACACGGGGCCGTCGTCCGGATCGGCGTCGACGGCGCCTTCGCCCATCGCGCGGGCCTGCAGGTCGGTGAACACGTAGACCTGGGTCGCCGGGTCCTTGGTCTCGTCGAGCGCGTCTGCGACCTGCGAGAGCGCCTCGGTGAGGTCGCCCGCGCCGTCGTCGGGCCGCGTCATCTGCGACCAGCCCGCGCGGGCCGCGCCGTCGTCGAGGTCGCCGCGCACGACGAAGCGCGTGCGCACGCCCGCGTCGACCAGGGTGACCTTGTCGTTGCGGTTGGGGTTCTGCTCGAAGCGGTCGAGCATGCGCCCGACCAGCGCGCGGGCGCGCTCGTAGGGGGACTGCGCGCCGTCCTGACGGAGCCCCATGCTGTAGGACCCGTCGACGACGAACACGTGGTGCACCGTCCCGCCGCCGGCCAACAAGGCGGCGGCCTCCTGCAGCAGCGGCCGCGCGATCGCGAGCGCCAGCAGGATCGGGATCAGGCAGCGCAGCAGGAGCAGCAGCAGGTTCTCGTTGCGGAGCCGGTTGCGCTGCTTCTGGAACGCGCGCAGCAGGAAGTCCATCGCCGCCCACGGACGGCGCTTGTGGCGCTGCCGGTTGAGCAGGTGGATCAGCAGCGGCACCGCGAACAGCAGCGCGCCTGCGAGCAGAGCTGGGTTGAGGAACTGCACGCGCTGCTACTTGTTGCGCTTGCCGCGCGCGGCGCGGGCGCTGAGGTAGGACGTCAGGACCACGTCCAGCGGCTGCGCCGTGTCGACGCGGACGTAGTCCACGCGCTGGCTGAGGCAGCCCTTGCGCAGCTCTTCGGCGTGGGTGTTGACCTCGGCGAGGTAGGCGTCGCGCAGCGACTTCGGGTCGCAGAGCAACTCGGGCAGCGCCTCCATGCCCTCGAAAAGCGTCATCCGCTCGAACGGGAACTCCAGCTCGTCGTGGTCCATGACGTGGAACACCACGATGTCGTGGCCGCGGCTGCGGATCTCCCGCAGGCCCTGGATGACGTCCTTGGGCTCGTCGAAGAGGTCGCTGAAGATCATCACCATGCCGCGCTGGCGCAGCTGGCCGGCGAGCTCGTGCAGCACGCCGCCGATGCGGGTCTTCTGTTCGCGGGCCTTGGCCTGCTCGAGCGTCTGGAACAGGTTGCCGAGGCTCTGCCGCGTGTTCGACGGCGGCACCTGCGTCGCGACGGCCTCGTCGAACAGCGTCAGTCCGACGGCGTCGGCCTGCTGCTGGATCATGTAGGCCAGAGACGCACAGGCGGTCGCGCCGTAGTTGAACTTCGAGATCGCGCCGTCGGCGGCGTAGTTCATCGACTCGGACTGGTCGAGGAACAGGTGCGCGCGCAGGTTGGTCTCCTCCTCGTACTGTTTGATCACGAAGCGGTCGGACTTGCCGAAGATCTTCCAGTCGAGGTGGCGGAGGTCGTCGCCGGGCACGTATTCGCGGTGCTGCGCGAACTCGACCGAGAAGCCGCGGTACGGCGACTTGTGCATGCCCGTCACGAAGCCCTCGACCACGAGGCGGGCGCGCAGCTCGAGCCGCGCGACCTTGTCGAGCACGCGTGGGTCGAGGTAGTTGGTGGGGGTGTCGGTCATGCTGCTGGGTCGGGGGTGCGTGGCGGGTCGCTGCGGCAGGTCCGCCGGCCGAGGCCGGCGTCAGCCGCGCCGCTACTGCGAGACGACCTTGGGCAGCTTGCCGTCGTTGAGCACCGCGCTGTCGTTGGGCTGGGTCTCGTCGAGCAGGCGCTCGATGACCTTGTCGGTGGTGACGCCGTCGGCTTCGGCCGCGAAGCTGGTGATCAGGCGGTGGCGCAGCACGGGCTTGGCGACCGCGCGGATGTCCTCGGCGGCGACGTAGAAGCGGCCCTGCAGCAGCGCGTGGGCCTTGGCGCCGAGCACCAGGTTCTGGCTGGCGCGCGGGCCGGCACCCCACTGCAGCCACTCGCGGACCCAGTCCGGCGCGTCGCCGGTCATCAGGCGCGTCTGGCGGGTCAGGCGCAGCGCGTAGTCGAGCACCGCGTCGGCGAGGGGGACGCGCCGCACGATGTTCTGCAGCTCGAAGATCTCGTCGGCGCCGAGCACCGGGTGGATCTCGACGTCGCGGTCCTCGGTGGTGCGACGCAGGATCGCACGCTCCTCGTCGGCCGACGGGTAGTCGACCTTGACCATGAACATGAAGCGGTCGAGCTGCGCCTCGGGCAGCGGGTAGGTGCCCTCCTGCTCGATCGGGTTCTGGGTCGCGAGCACGAAGAACGGCTTGTTCAGCACGTGCTGCTGGCCGGCGACCGTGACCTGGTACTCCTGCATCGCCTCGAGCAACGCGGCCTGCGTCTTGGGCGGCGTCCGGTTGATCTCGTCGGCGAGGATGACGTTGGCGAAGATCGGGCCGGGCAGGAACTTGAACTCGCGCGAGCCCGAAGCCTTGTCCTCCTGGATGACCTCGGTGCCGGTGATGTCCGTCGGCATCAGGTCCGGCGTGAACTGGATGCGGTTGAAGTCCAGCGACAGCACGCGCGACAGCGTCGAGATCAACAGCGTCTTGGCGAGGCCGGGCACGCCGATCAGAAGGCAGTGGCCGCGGCAGAACAGCGCCATGAACAGCTCGTCGACGACGTGCTCCTGGCCGACGATGACCTTGTTGATCTCCTCCTTCATGGAGGCGTACGCGGTGCGGAGCTTCTCGACCTGCTCGAGGTCCTGCTTGCTGGGTTCTTGGCTCATGGCTTGGTGAGGGGTCGCTGCCGTTCGCGCTCGAGGTCGGCACAGCCGGGGCGCTACAGGGTTCGCGTCGGGTTGGCTCTGTGGATGCGGAGGGAAAGGGCTCAGGTGTCGTCGTGGACTAGGACGACGCCGGTGGGTGGAAACTTCAGCGTGGCTGCGAAGACGCCGCCTCGTCGTCGGCCGGCGGGTAGGCCTCGCACAGCTCGCGGGGCGTGAAGCCCAGCTGGTCGATGGCGACGAGCAGGGACTGCAAGTCGTATTCGCTGGCGTGGCCGGCGCCGACGTGGCGCTGGCGGATGGCGTCCTCGTAGCGGTGCCGAAGGTCCGCGAGTTCTCGGTCGACCTCCCGCAGCCCGTCGCGCTCGCGCAGCGCGGGCACGGTGTTGGCGAAGAACAGGACCAGGGCCAGACCCAGGCTGATCCACGCCACCCAGAAGGGGAAGGAATTGTCCTTGGAGGTGCCCATCGGCGCAGCGCCGATCGTAACCCCGGCCGTGCGGAAGTGACAGCCAGCCAGAGGATTCCGGCGAGCCTGTTACGTGGGCTCAGCTGCCGTCCGCGCGGTACTCGTCGAGCACCTGTTTCAGGATCGCCACGTCCGACTCGACGGTCTCGGGCAACAGCGGTCCGAAGGAGAACCGGAAGAACGACCGGTAGGGGCTGACGTAGTCCGGGTCCTTGCTGTGGGGGCGCGCCATGTCGCAGTCGAAGCCCTCCAGGATCGCAGCGCCGTGCTTGAACAGGCGCCGGTTCAGCTCGCCCGCTTCGAGGCCGTCGGGCAGCTCCAGCCAGTGGTAGAAGCCGCCGTCTCCGGTGTGCACCGTCAGTCCCATCTCTTCGAAGGCCGCGCCGTAGCGCTCGCGCTGCATGCCGTAGTGGCCGGCGACGGCGTCGCGCGCCTGCGCGACGCGGCTCGGCTCGAGCAGCGCGGCGGCGTAGAGCTGCGACGGGTGGCTGACGCCGCCCATCCCGAAGCTCGAGTAGTTCGACATCGTCTCGATGTTCTGCTTGCTCGCGATCACCCAACCGATCCGGATGCCCGGGCACTGCAGCCCCTTGGTGCAGGCGCCCAGCAGGAACACGTTGCTGTTCTCGAGGTCTTGGACGTAGCGGATGCCGCTGACGCCCTTGGACTCGTGGAACATCTCGTAGGCTTCGTCGAGCAGGATGCCGTTGCCGGGCTGTTCGGCCATCGCCATCAGCTCCTCGAGCTCCGCGCCGTGCCGCGTGTGGCCCGTCGGGTTGCCCGGGTTGGAGATGATCGGCATCAGGTGGGTCTTGGCGTTGAGCCCGGTCCGGTCGAAGTAGGCCGAGTTGGGCGGGTGGAAGCCGTTGTCCCTCGTGAACGGCACGACGCGCCAGCTGGTGTCGGTCTGCGTCATGATGTCGAGGTAGGCCGGCCACTCGATGTTGCCGATCCGCACCTCGACGTGCGCCTTCAGATACGCGAGCACCGTGTAGATGCCCGGGCGCCCGCCCGCGAACACCATCACGTTCTCGGGCGTGATGCTCGAGCCGTAGAAGTTGTTGTAGTGGTCCGCGATCGCCTGCCGCAGCCGCGGGTGGCCCCAGGCCTTGGGGTAGAAGCGGTCTTCCCAGGTGACCTCGACGCTGGCCGGCAGCTCAGGGCCGCCCGGCAGCGGCGTGGTGAGCGGGAAGCCCTGCGACCAGGGGTGCGTGCCCTCGGTCCCCATGAACGCGCCGAAGCTGTCCCTGAAGGCGTAGAGCGTCTCGTAGATGCCCATCGGTGGGCAGTTGTCCGAGAGGAAGGATGCGCGGTTCATGCGGGGCGAGGAGGTGCGGTCAGGTGCGGAGGATGAAGGTGCGCTCAGAGGCCGTAGACGGCGCCGTCGCCCAGCAGCTCCTCGATGCGCAGCAGCTGGTTGTACTTGGCGACGCGGTCGCTCCGGCACGGCGCGCCGGTCTTGATCTGGCCGGTGCCGCACGCGACGGCGAGGTCGGCGATGGTCGCGTCCTCGGTCT
>JBERSB010000203.1:0-16707 GCA_041236755.1 Luminiphilus sp.
TCGACGGCGACGAGATCGAGGAGCAGATGGTCGTCGAGGCGTTCCAGCACCGCGCGCTGCAGCACGACAAGTCGGGCGACCTGCACTACGACCTGCTCTCGGCGCTGCACAAGAGCCTGCGCAACTCCGACGTGCAGGCGGCGGTCTACTGGCTGGCGCGCGCGCTCGAGGCCGGCGCGGATCCGATCCACGCCGCGAGGCGGGTCGTCGCAGTGGCCGCCGAGGACGTCGGCCTAGCGGACCCGATGGCGCTGCAGGTCGCGATGTCGGCGGTGCACGCCGTACAGTTCCTCGGGCTGCCCGAAGGCCGGCTGCCGCTGACCGAGGCGGTCGTCTACCTCGCCGCGGCGCCGAAGAGCAACGCCGTCTACCGCGCGATCGCCGCCGCGCAGCGGCAGGTGCGAGACGGCGCGCAGCACCCGGTCCCGCTGCACCTGCGCAACGCCGTCAGCGGCCTCGCGCGCGACCTCGGCCACGGCGAGGGCTACGTCTACGCGCACGACACCGACGCGGGCGTCGCGCCGATGCCGTGCCTGCCCGACGAGCTGGCGGACGCGCGCTTCTACGAGCCCGGCGCGCGCGGCTTCGAGCAGCGCATCGCCGAGCGCATGCGCGAGCACGACGAGCACCGGCGCGCGAAGGATGGCTGACGGGCTCTTGTTCGGCGTCGCGGGCTGGTCCTACGACGACTGGAAGGACGTCGTCTACCCGCGCGGCTGCAAGGACACGCTGCGCGCGGTCGCCGAGCGCGTCGACCTCGTCGAGATCAACAGCACGTTCTACGGCGTACCCTCGAGCAAGAACTGCGCATCCTGGGCGCGTCGCACCGAGGAGCTCGGCACGCGCTTTACGGCCAAGTTGCCGCAGCAGTTCACGCACGCGCGGAGCTTCGACGACGCGCTGGTGCGCGAGGTCTGCGACGGCTTCGGTCCGCTGGCCGAGACCGGCCGGCTCGAAGGTCTGCTGGCCCAGTTCAACCACGAGCTGCGCTTCGAGCCGGCGAGCGTGGAGCTCGTAGGCAGGCTCGCTTCGGCGTTCTCGGCGACGGCGCCGCTGTTCGTCGAGGTGCGGCACCGCTCCTGGAACGCCGACCACGCGCTGGCCGCGCTCGCCGCGTGCGGCGTTACGGTCCTCGAGCTCGACTATCCGGGCATGGTCGGCGGCTTCTCTCGCGACGTGACCGGCGTCCACGAGGGCGGGGTCGCGTACTTCCGCCTGCACGGCCGCAACCGGGCGTGGTTCCGACGGGGGGCGCCGCGCGACGAGGTCTACGACTGGCGCTACTCCGACCGGGAGGTGCAGCAGCTGAAGGATCGGCTCGGCCGTATCGGGCAGTGCGCGACGAAGACGCTGGTCGTGGCCAACAACCACTTCCACGGCAAGGCGATGGCGGTGATCGAGCAGCTGCTGGCCCACTACCGCCACGGGGATTCGTTGCCACGTTCTCGGTGAGTTTGCGCTGAGAGCGCAGCTGTCGCGGAGCGGCTGCTGGCGGTGTCCTGCTGTCGTGACATGCAGAGGGCGCCGCTGCTGTTGCTCCCCCGGAGACCGACCGTATCGGCTCAGGAACAAGCGGCACGGCGCTTGCTCCAGCCGTGCAACACGGAGAACCCCAGATGCGAAACCGACTCCTGATCCTCCTCTCGGCTGCGCTCCTGTCGGCCGCGTGCGGCGGCGGCCCCCGCCGCACTGCGATCGTGGTGGAGCAGCCTCGCCTCACGTCGATCCTGGTCGAGGTCTACGACCCGCTGACCAACTTCGCGTGGGAGGGCGTCTCGGTGCGGGTCGTCGAGGCCGACCAGGAGTGGTCGGGCTGCACGTGCGTCAGCCCCTACCTCGACTGGTTCCAGACCGACGCGTTCGGCCGCGTGCTCATCGACGAGTACGTGCTGGGTGACGCCGACGTCGGATTCTTCGAGGACAGCACGGGCGCCGCGGTGTTGAGCCCCGCGTTCGACGAGGACGAGGCGCTCGTCGTCCTCGAGATCGACGCGATCGGCTTCGCGCCGACCTATGTCGAAGTGCCGCTGTCGTGGAACGAACCCGACGTCTTCGTCGAGGTCCCGTTCTTCTGATCGACGGCCCAGACGCCGCGTGCGCTACGTGCGCACTGCGGCCCGCGGGCAATCCCGCACAGTACTCCTCCTGTCAAGGCGGTGCCTGCTCACGTCGATGTGGAACAGGAAGCAGCTACAGAAAGAGGAACGAACTTGCACACGATTCTGCTCGTCAACGATTCGGCCACGCTCACCAAGGTGCTCACGGGGCACTTCGAGCGCGCCGGCTACAACGTGATCGCCGTCGCCGACGTCGTCGAGGCCTACAAGGCGATCATCCGCAACGACGTCGACCTCATCTTGACCGACTACATCGTCGGCACGTCCGAGGGCACGGAGATCCTCGAGGCGGTCCGCGCCAAGAAGACCAAGGCGGCGCTGCCCGTCGTGATCTTCACCGCGATGGAGGACGAGGCGACCGCGGAGCGCTGCCGGGAGCGCGGCGCGAACCTCGTGCTGGCGAAGAGCCACGGCACCGACCAGCTCGTGAGCCAGATCGAGGACCTCATCGAGGACTACAAGTCCAACCTGCCCGGCTTCTCGCTGGACCAGGACATGGGTCGCTGCATCACCAAGGCCACGTCCGAGGTGTTCAAGACCATGATGGGCCTGCGCGTGACAGCGGGGGACGTGACCGTCGCCAAGGCCGAGATGCGCCAGGCCGAGGTGATCGGCAGCATCGGCGTCGCGGGCTTCCTGACGGGCTCCATCTCGCTGTTCCTGCCGCGCTCGCTCGCCAACAAGGCGGTCGCGTCGCTGCTGATGATGGAGCCGGACGAGCTGGAGGACGGCGACGTCGTCGACGCGATCGGGGAGCTGACCAACATGGTCGGCGGCAACATCAAGACCGAGCTCTTCCAGAAGGCGCCGCTGTTCGACATCTCGGTCCCGAGCGTCTACGTGGGCGAGGACCTGCAGCGGCGCACGGTCAGCGACGACCTCTGCTTCCACGCGCCGTTCACGATCGACGGCGAGACCTTCTCGGTCGAGTTCCTGATGGTGACCAAGAAGGAAGGCGGCACGGGCGTGCAGGCGTCCCTGGTCGACTCGATGCAGGGCTGAGCCTTGGCCGGCGCTCGGCGGCGGGGCAAACTCGTCGACCGTGAGCCGAGACGCCCTGCAAGATCCGTCCCTGCACCGCGCGCGCCGACAGCGCCTGCTGAACGCGCTGGGCGACGGTGTCCTGATCGTCCCGAGCGCGCCCGAGGCGGCGCGCAACGGCGACGTGCATCACGAGTACCGACCCAGCTCAGACCTGATGTACTTGACCGGGTTCGGCGAGCCCGAGTCGGTGCTGGTCGCCTGGCGCGTCGACCGGCGCAGGCACCACGCGGTGCTCTTCGTGCGTGAACGGGACCGCGTGCGCGAGATCTGGGACGGCGCGCGCTGCGGCACGCGCGCGGTGCGCAAGCGCTACGGCGTGGACGAGGGCCGGCCGATCGTGTCGCTCTGGACGGACCTGCCCGACCTCGTGCACAACGACGGCACCGTGTTCCACACGTTCGGCCAGGACGCAGGCTTCGACGCGCGCATGTTCGACGTGTTCCGCACGACGACCCAGCGGCGCCGGCGTGCGCGGCTGCCGGCGCACCCGGTGCTGCGCGACCCCGGGCCCACGATCGCGTCGCAGCGGTTGGTCAAGGACAAGGCGGAGCTGGCGGCGATGCGCCGCGCTGCGGAGGTCACCTGCGCGGGCCACGTCGCCGCGATGCAGGCGACGCGGCCTGGGATGTACGAGTACGAGAGCCAAGCCGCGATGGAGGCGGTCTTCCGCGGCGAGGGCAGCCCCCGCAACGGCTACCCGTCGATCGTCGCCAGCGGCGCCAACGCCTGCGTGCTGCACTACCACGAGAACGACCGCAGGATGCGCGACGGCGACCTGCTGCTGATCGACGCGGGCGCCGAGGTCGACGGCCTCACCGCAGACGTGACGCGCACGTTCCCGGTCAACGGCCGCTTCTCGCCGGCGCAGGCGGCGGTCTACCGGGTCGTGCTGCGGGCCCAGCAGGCCGGGATCCGCGCCTGCAAGGTGGGCGCGCCGTGGGACGCGGCCCACCATGCCTGCATCCGGTCGCTGACGCGGGGGCTCGTCGAGCTCGGCGTGCTGCGCGGCAAGCCGAAGGCGCTCATCGATGCGAAGAAGTTCCACCCCTACTACATGCACGGCACCAGCCACTGGCTCGGACGCGACGTGCACGACGTGGGCGGCTACGAGGAGGTCGACGGCGCGGCCGCGCCGCTGCTGAAGGGCGCGGTGCTGACCGTGGAGCCGGGGCTCTACTTCGGGCGCAGCGACCGCACCGTGCCCGCCGAGCTCAGGGGCATCGGGATCCGCAGCGAGGACGACGTGCTGGTCACGGCCGCGGGGCCGCAGATCCTGACGTCGGCCGCGCCCAAGACGGTGCGGGAGATCGAGGCCGCCATGCGCCGCAGCTGAGCGCAGGCTGTTGCCTGTGACAGGAACGCCTGCTCGCCGCAGTTGTCCGGGTGGCGTCCCGCGTCCTACAGTGGCAGCGGTATGAAGATCTCGTGCATCGGTGGCGGACCGGCTTCGCTCTACTTCGCCATCCTGCTGAAGAAGCGCCGGCCGGAGGCCGAGATCGACATCTACGAGCAGAACCGTGCCGACGACACGTTCGGCTGGGGGGTGGTCTTCTCGGACGAGACGCTCGGCAACTTCGAGGAGCAGGACCCGGAGAGCTACCGGCGGATCCGCGAGAACTTCGCCTACTGGACGGACATCGACACCTTCTACGGGGGCGCCAAGGTCACGAGCACGGGGCACGGCTTCTGCGGCCTCGCGCGCAAGAAGCTGCTGCTGCTGCTCCAGGAGCGCTGCCGAGAGCTCGGGGTGCGGATGCACTTCGAGCACGCGGTCGACGACATCGACGCGCTCGCGGCCAACAGCGACCTCGTGGTCGCCGCCGACGGCGTCAACTCGCGCGTGCGCGAGCACTACGCCGAGGCGTTCGCGCCTGAGCTCGACTGGCGCAAGTGCAAGTTCGCGTGGTTCGGCACGACCAAGGAGATGTCGGCGTTCACCTTCGTCTTCAAGGAGACCGAGTGGGGCCTGTTCCAGGTGCACGCGTATCCCTTCGAAGAAGGGCGCGGCACGTGGATCGTCGAGTGCCGCGAGGAGACCTGGCGCGCCGCCGGCCTCGACAAGCTCGACGAGCAGGAGTCCGCCGCGTTCTGTCGCGAGCTGTTCTCCGAGCACCTCGACGGCGAGGAGCTGCTGACCAACCGCTCGATCTGGCGGACGTTCCCGACCGTGCGCTGCGGCTCGTGGCGCCACAACAACGTCGTGCTGCTCGGCGACTCGGCACACACCGCGCACTTCTCGATCGGCTCGGGCACGAAGCTCGCGATGGAGGACGCGATCGCGCTGGCCGACGCCGTCGCGGGCGAGCCGGGCTCGATCGACCGCGCCCTGGAGGTCTACGAGGACGCGCGCCGGATCGACGTGCTGAAGGTGCAGCGCGCGGCGCAGACCAGCCTGGAGTGGTTCGAGAACAGCGGCCGCTACCTGCAGCAGAGCCCGGAGCGGTTCGTCTTCAACCTGATGACGCGCAGCAAGCGCATCACCCACGACAACCTGGAGACGCGCGACCCGGAGCTGGTCGCGAAGGTCGACCAGGTCGTCGCCGAGGAGAACGGCGCTGCGAAAGACACGCCGCCGGCGTTCCTGCCGTTCCAGGCGCGCGGGGTGACGCTGCCCAACCGGGTCGTGCTTTCGCCGATGTGCATGTATTCGGCTGTCGACGGCGTCGTCGACGACTGGCACTTCGTGCACCTGGGCAGCCGCGCGGTGGGTGGCCCCGGCCTCGTCTTCACGGAGATGACCAACGTCTCGGCCGACGGCCGCATCACGACGGGCTGCGCCGGGATGTGGAGCGACGAACAGGAGGCGGCGTGGCGTCGCGTGGTGGACTTCGTGCACCAGCGATCCGCCGCCAAGATCGGCATGCAGCTCGCGCATGCGGGCCGTAAGGCGTCCTGCAGCCTGCCATGGGAGGGCGACGCGCCGCTCGAAGGCGACGCTGCGTGGCAGACCATCGGGCCCTCGGCGACGCCCTTCGGCGAAGGCTGGCACGTCCCCAAGCAGATGGACAGAGACGACATGGCCCGCGTGCGCGACGCGTTCGTCGCGAGCGCCGAGCGGTGCCTGCGGGCGGGGTTCGACGTGGTCGAGCTGCACATGGCGCACGGCTACCTGCTGTCGAGCTTCCTGTCGCCGCTCAGCAACCGCCGCGAGGACGACTACGGCGGGTCTCTCGAGAACCGCGCGCGCTTCCCGCTCGAAGTGACGCGCGCGGTGCGCGCGGTTTGGCCGGACGACCGGCCCCTGTTCGTGCGGCTCTCGGCGACCGACTGGTTCGACGAGGACGGGCGCGGCTTCACCGTCGACGAGGCGGTCCAGGTCGCGCGCTGGCTCAAGGACGCCGGCGTCGACGTCATCGACGTGTCGTCGGCGGGAAACGTGCCCGAGTCACGGCCGCAGTACGGGCGCATGTACCCGGTGCCGTTCGCGGAGCGCATCCGCTTCGAGGCCGGGGTGCCCGTGATGGCCGTCGGCGGCATCCAAGGCCTCGACCACGCGCACACGATCGTCGCCGCCGGCCGCGCGGATCTGTGCGCGATCGCGCGCGGCTTCCTCGCGGATCCCTACATGGTGCAGCGAGAGGCGGTGCGGCGCGGCGTGGAGGGCTACGCGCTGCCGCCCCAGTACCTCGCGGCGAAGACGGTGCGATGACGGCCTTCGCGCGCGACCGCCGGCGCGGACTCGACGAGGTGCCTCGCGATGTGCGCTGCTGAGCTGCACGCGCCCTGTGTGAGCGTGACGCTCGAGACGCCGCTCGGAGAGATGCGCGCGTTCGCCAGCCGCGACGGGCTGCGGGCGCTGATCTTCGAAGGCAGCGACCCGGCTGCGAACGGCGTCTGCGGTGAGGTGTTCGACGGCGCCCGGGACGAGGTGCTGCGCGCGTGCGCAGCGCAGCTCCGCGAGTATTTCGCCGGCCGGCGAACGACCTTCGACCTGCCGCTCGACGCGGTCGGGACGCCGTTCCAGCAGCAGGCGTGGCGGGCGCTGCGCGACATCCCCTACGGCGAGACGCGCAGCTACGCGCAGCAGGCAGAAGCGATGGGGCGGCCGTCTGCGGTCCGCGCCGTGGGCGCGGCCAACGCGCGCAACCCGCACACGATCGTCGTGCCGTGCCACCGCGTGCTCGGCGCGGACGGCGCGCTGACCGGGTTCGCCAGCGGCCTGCGCAACAAGCGCCGGCTCTTGGAGCTCGAGGGGGCGCTGCCGCGCGCAGCGCAGTTGCCGTTCGTCGACGCGTGACGCGAGGGCGCCGCCGCGGCCTTCAGAACGAGTCGGCCCAGCGATAGGCCTCGATCAGCTTGAGCTCGCCTTCCTTGCCGCCCTGCGAGAGGCCGTGCTCCATCCCGACGATGCCCTGGAAGCCCTTTTGGTGGATGTGGGCGAACACGTTCTGGTAGTGGATCTCGCCCGTGGTGGGCTCCTTGCGCCCGGGGTTGTCGCCACACTGGAAGTAGGCGATCTCCGACCACGACGCGTCGATGTTGGGGATCAGGTTCCCTTCGGTGATCTGCTGGTGGTAGAGGTCGTCCAGGATCTTGCAGTGCGGGCTGCCGACGGCGCGGCAGATCGCGAACCCCTGCGCCATCTTGGTGAGGTAGAGGTTGGGGTGGTTCAGGAAGTTGAGCGGCTCGAGGACCATGACGAGGTCACTCTTGTTGGCCTCGATCCGGTCGCAGCAGCGCTTGAGGAGGTCGACGCAGTTGGCGAACTGGTAGCCCGCGTCCTTGCGCGGGTCGACGCCGCCCGGCACCACCGTGCACCACTTCGCGCGCACCCGCTCGGCGGTCACGCACGCCTTGTCGATGTCGGCGAGCACGCGCTCGCGGAAGTCCTCACGGCCCGAGGCGAACGTCGGCTTGCCGAAGTCGCCGTGCGCGACGAACACGCCCATCTCGATGCCGAGCTGCTCCATCTTGGCGGCGAGCTTGCGCTGGGTCGCTTCGTCCTTGCGGCCCATGCCGTTGTCCTCCCAGGCGCGGAAGCCCTGGTCAGCCGCGAACTGCAGCTGGTCCTCCAGCGACTTCGCGTGGTTCTTGAACATGCCAAAGTGCGGCGCGTACTTGAGCTGGAACGGCTCACCAGCGGCGCGCGCGTCGCCGGTGGCAGTAGCGCGCGCGGCGGCGCCGGGCGCGGCGGCGGCGGCGGCAGCGGCGGCGCCGCCGGAGACGAGGAAGCTGCGTCGGTTCATGGGATTCGGTCCGGCTTCGGCCGGGTCGTCAGTTGCTCTTCTCGAGCAGGCGGAAGATCTCGCTGTCGGTCGAGAGGATCACGTTGGTGCGGTCGCCGAGGATCTTGCGGTAGGTCTCAAGGGTCTTGAGGAACCCGTAGAACTCGCGCGCCTCCGAGCTCTTGTCGTAGGCCTCGGCGTAGACGCGCGTCGCCTCGGCGTCGGCTTCGCCGCGCAGCTCCTGGACGCGCTTGTAGGCGGTCGACTCGATCTCGCGCAGGTCGCGCTCGCGTCGACCGTTGATGCGCGCCGCTTCGCCCTCGCCTTCACTGCGGAACCGCTGCGCGATCTGCTCCCGCTCGCTGATCATGCGGCGGTAGATGTTGGTGACGACGTCCTGGTTGTAGTTGACCCGCTTGATGCGCACGTCGAGCAGCTCGATGCCCAGCGTCGCGAGCTTCGGCGCCGCCGCCTTCAGGATGTCGCGCTGGAGCTCGAGGCGGCCGCGCTTGGCCGTCGGCAGCACGGACGCGGTCGTGCCCTCGGCTGTCTCTTCGGGCGGCGTCACGCGGGTCGTGTCACTGCGCACGACCTCGATGAGCTCGTGGCCGGCGACCGCCGTGCGGACCTCGCTGCCGATGATGTCCTCGAGCCGCGACTGCGCGCTGCGTTCGTCGCGGAGCTTGACGAAGTACTGCGCCGGATCGCCGATGCGCCAGCGGGCGAAGGTGTCGACCTGGATGTAGGTCTTGTCCTTGGTCGGCATCTCGGTCGCAGGGCCGTCCCACTCGAGCACGCGCTTCTCCAGGCGGTTGACCTTCTGCACGAACGGCGTCTTGAAGTGCAGCCCCGGATCAGTGACCGGGTCGCCGACCGGGCCGCCGAACTGCGTCAGGATCACCGTGTCGGTCTCGTGCACGGTGTAGAAGGCGCCGCCCAACAGCTGCACCACGATCAGGAGCAGGACTCCTGCCAACGCGATCCAGAGCTTCACTTGCCACCTCCGATGCTCTTGCCCTGCACCATCGGCAGCAGCTGGGTCACTGAGTCGTCGACGATCCAGGTCCCCGCGAGGCCCGGGATCACCTCCGCCATGGTCTCCATGTAGAGCCGCTTGCGGGTGACGTCGGGCGCCTTGAGGTACTCGCTCAGCACCGCCGTGAAGGCGGCGGCGTCCCCCTGCGCCTCGTTGACGCGCTTGAGCTTGTAGCCCTCGGCCTCGCTGATCTCCTGTTCGGCCTCGCCCTTGGCGCGGGGCACCACCTTGTTGTACTCGCCGTTGGCGACGTTGATCATCTGCTCGCGGTCCTGCTGCGCCTTGTTGACCTCGTTGAACGAGTTCTGCACCTCGCGCGGCGGGTTGACGTTTTTGAGTTGGAGCTGGTCGATCTTGATGCCGAGCTCGTAGTCGGTGGCCATCTCGCGCAGCCGCTGCAGCGCGCGGTCCTCGATCTCCTGCCGGCCTGTCGTGATGACCTCGTCGACGGTGCGGTCGCCGATCACCTCGCGCATGACCGCCTCGCTCAGGTCGCGAAGCGTCTGCTCGGGCGCGCGCACCTTGAACAGGAACGACCTCGGGTCGTCGATGCGGTACTGCACGACCCACTCGACCAGCGCGGCGTTGAGGTCGCCGGTCACCATGCTCTTCTCCATGTCACGCGAGCGCCGCGAGGCGCTCAGCTGCCGGGCGTTGGTCGCGCCCGGCGTGCCGAAGCCGAACTCGAGCTTCAGCTGGCGCTTCACCGGCACGGTCTCGACGGAGTCGATGCCGAGCGGCAGCTTGAAGTGCAGCCCCGGCTCCTCGATCGAGCTGAACCGTCCGAACCGCAGCACTACGCCCTGCGAGTCCGGCGGCACAGTGAAGTACGTCGTGAACGCCAGGATCACGGCGAACAGCGCGGGCAAGACCCACTTCAGCACCTGCAGGCGGCGCCAGTCGGGCGGGTTGCGGAAGACCAGGGTCGGTTGCGACATGTCCTGGTTGTAAGCCCGGGCACCCTGCGACCAAGGCTCGGCGGCCGATTCCGCCGGCTGCGCGGCTGCGCCCGGCGTTTTGCGCGGCGCGGTCGGTCTCGGGCTTGGCGTCGGCGCGCGGCCCGTTACCTTGAGCGACCGGTCTCTGCCGGCGCAGCCGTCCGGACGACCCTCTCGACAGCACGACCCCTCAGACTCAGCGTATGACCAAGCACGGCCACGGGCTGCCCCGCAAGCGACCAGGTCGCTCCGCCAAGGGCGAGATCCAGTCTGACCTCCCCGAGTTGGAGCCGCTCGACGAACTCCCCGAGCTCGAGCCGGTAGAAGAGCTGCCGGAGCTCGAAGAACTCGAAGAGGACATCGGCCCGGTGAAGGGCGAGTGCGTCGACACCGACGAGGACGGCTTCGAGACCGTCATCACGCTGACGGTTCCCGACATGCCGAAGAAGGAGGTCCCCGACGCGGTCGAGGGACCCCTGCAGCGGATCGCCGGGTCCTTCCGCAGCAAGCTGCGTCACCGCAAGGTGCTCGTGCGGTTCGCGGGTGACGGGCTGATCGGCAGCGCGGTCAAGGACCTCGTCGAGGAGCGGCTCGAGCCGGTCAAGCCGCTGATGGTCGTCGTGCGCCGCGGCTTCGGCGACGAGTGCGTGCACCAGGGCGAGCTGCCGATCGTCAAGCTCGAGTCGACCTCCGTGGACCGGACTGTCCGCGTGAAGGTCGCGACCGGCGAGTGCGAACAGGAAGACCTCATGGTCGCGCTGCAGCCGCACATTGACGGCCTCGTCGAGTCGGTCCCCGCGCGTCGCGTCACGTTCCTGTTCACCGGCAACGCGAAGCCGGACGCGGCCATCCGCGAGATGTTGTCCACGAAGATGCGCGAGGCCGGCGCGCGCAGCACGACGGTCGGCGCGCGGCTCTTGTTCGACCTCGACCTGGCCGAGCGCGTCCGCGTCACGACCGCGCGCGACAAGGTCAGCGTCGACATCTCCCTCGAAGGCGACGACGCCGAGTGCATCGACGGCATCTCCTTCGTCCTCGCCGATCACAAGAAGGACTTCGACGGCAAGAGCGCGCGCCTCCACGTCCGGAGCGGGGCGGCGGCCGTGCAGGACTTCTGCGTCGACTTCGCGCGCGGTGCGGGCGCGTCGTTGGTCGAGCTCGGCGGCGAGGGTGACGCCGAGATCGTCTGGCCGCCGATGCTCAGCGTGCGCGCCGGCCAGGAGATGGAGTTCCGGATGACGCCCAACGGCCGCTCGCGCAAGGCGGTGTTGGCGGCCTTCGTCCGTGAGCTGGCCGACCACCACGAGGAGACGGCCGGCAAGGACGTCGTCATCGACTGGCCAGCGGAGATCGAGTTCGACCAGGAGGTCTCGGACGTGCTCGCCGGCGCGATCAAGCACATGGCGCCGCACCGCCTCGCCTGCACCTTCAACGGTGAGGACCGCGAGCCGTTCGTGCCCGAGCCGGTGAAGTTCGGCGCCGACGGAGACGTGCGCACGATCGTGGTCGAGAGCGACGCCGGCAAGCCCAAGGAGCTCCAGCGCGCGATGGACCGGCGGCTGCCCGAGCACCGCGGCGAGCTCTCGGGTGCGGCGGTGCGCATCGAGGTGCACGGCGACGCGCCGCTGACGCGCAGCGTCCGCAACAGCCTCTGCGCTGCGGTCGTCGACGCAGGCGCGGCGCAGGTCGACCTGTCCGAAGGCGGAGAGATCGACCGGGTGCATCCGCTGATGCTCACGGTGGAGCAGGGCAAGCACGGCCTGCAGATCACCTGCTCGCCTGGCGACCGCGACGAGCGGCAGCAGCAGCGCGCGATCGCGCGGGAGCTCGGCGGCGTCGAGATCGCGCTCCAGTCGGTGACGATCGTGGAGTCCCCGTCGGCCGAGCACGTGGCGAAGTTCGCGCTCGAGCAGGGCGCCGCCGAGATCGTGCTCGACGGCGCCGAGCGGCGGAGGCTGCACCCGCCGCTCTTCGAGGCGATCCAGCAGCGCGGCAGGAAGCTGCGCCTCGTCGCGGACCCGACCGGTGACGACCTGAAGGACCGCCGGATGATCGACGCCGAGCTCCCCGCGCGGCTCGACGAGGCAGCGCCGCTCGCCGGCGCGCAGGTGACGCTGGTCTGGCCGGGCGGCACCGCGGACACCGACGGCGTCCAGCACATCGCCGAAGCGCTGCTGGCGCGAGAGGTTGCTGTTCTCAAGCTGGAGCGCGCCGAAGGCGAGGTAGAGCAGATGCACCCCGACCCGTCGACCCAACCCGCCGAGGCAGGCGCGCTGCTGTCGCTGCTCGGCCGGAGTGACGCGGCGTCGCCGCCGATGGTGCTGCTCGCCGTCGCCGACGGCGACGGCGAAGAACACCTGCAGGCGGTTCTCGCAGAGCTGAACGAGCACCTCGCGAAGTTCACCGGCCGCGCCGTGCTGCTGGTCGTGCAGGATCGCGGCGACGACCGCCCGGTCCGCGCGGTCACGCCGCTCGCGAGGCTGCTCGCCCAGGCGGTGCCGCAGACGGCGTCTGCGACGCTGCTGTTCCGCGGCCCCGACGATCAGGGGCGTCCGCACTTCGAGGTGCTGCACTCCAGCGTGGCTGCCCTGCCGGTCGGCGGCGCCTTCGGCGATCCACGCGCGGGTTCGGCGTCCTGAGGAACCGACCGGTTCCCGACGCGTAGGAGCACCGAAGAACCGACTGCTCAATCCTCGAGCGAAGTGTGTCGCCGCCGTGCCCAGGTGGCGGTCCGGCGTCACGCCGGGCTGAAGCCTTCGGGCAGTCCGCGCCGCGCCTTCTTCGCGCCGGCAGCAGCGGTGACGGCGTCGGCGAGCACCGATTCGAGCACCGCGATGTAGGCGAGGTAGCGCTTGCGGCCGCTGTCGCTCAGGCGGCACAGCGTCTGGGGTCGCTTGCCGCGGTAGCCCTTGTGGATGTCCACGATGCCCGCGTCCTGGAGCACCGTCAGGTGCCTGGACAGGTTGCCGTCGGTCAGCTTGCAGAGCGACTTCAGGTCGGTGAACAGCAGCCCTTCGCTCTTGGCTGCCAGCGAGGTCACGATCCCGAGGCGCGCCTTCTCGTGCAGCACGCGGTCGAGGCCTTCGTAGGCGTAGCGGCCGTCGTCGTTCGGTTGCTGGCTCATGCCGACTGCTCCTCGATCGAAGGACGCACGTCGCCGCGCTCGTGGTGCCACCAGAGGATCGCGGCGAGCGCCAGCTGCCCGACCGCGAACGGCACGCCCATCGCCCACGGCTCGAGGGCGCGCGGGCCGAGCCAGAGGCAGCAGCCGCCGGTGCAGACGAACATCAGGCCGACCGCGATCGCGGGTGCTGGGAACAGCCGCTGTGCTGCGAGGTGGCCGAGGCCGAACAGGAGCTGCCAGAGCCCGGGCAGCAGCCAGAGCAGCTGCGGTTGCTCGGCGACCACGAACCACGTCACGACGACGCCGACGAACAGGCACGGCGTGAACTGCCGGGCCGCGATCCAGGCGTTGGCGGCGCCGAGCTCGCTCGGGCAGCGGATGACGCGGCGCGCGACGAAGGCGCCCGCCAGCATGCTGCTCAGCACGGCGGCGCCGCACCAGATGAGCAGGTAGCGCCGCGGGTAGTCGAGCGGAGCCTCGAGCCACGCGCCCTGCGCGAGCGCGCACGCGACCGCGAGCACGCCGGAGAACGCGACGGGCACGGCGCGCAGGCTCTTGAGGTGCTCGGTCGCGGCCAGCTGGCTGCGGATGGTGGTGATCTGGTCGATCGCGTCGCGGAGTTCCATGGTGTGGCGGGTCGGCTTTGCCTTGGAAAGTAGTCGGCGGTGGCGATCCGTCAAGCCGCGGACGGCGCCGCTCCTACCGAAGGGAGTGCCCGTGGGGATATGCTCGGCTGCTCCCGAGGAGATCTCCATGAACCAAACCATTTCCGTCTTCGCGACGATGCTCGCGCTCGGCGCGGCCGCGCTCGGCCAAGAGCCCGGCCAGGACCGCGCGCCCCGGCGAGACAAGCGCCACGCCGTGGTCCCCGAGGCGTTGGCCGCTGCGCGACAGCGCGCAGCCGTGCACAACAAGCGCGTGCTCGTCGTGCTCTGGCAAGAGGGCCAGGACCTCGCCCAGATGCTCAAGCGCGACCGGACCGTGTCGCGGAAGTTCCTCTACGAGTTCGAGGTCGTGCAGCTGGATGCCGACTTCGACAGGTCCGTCGAGCGGCCGGCGATGCTCGTGCAGGACGCGCAGGGCAAGACCATGGCCCGGCTCGCGGGCGAAGCGTTCCTGAAGGACGGCGCGCTCCGCGGCGCCGAGCTGCTTGCGGCCGTGCAGGCGCACTTCTGCGCGCCGCTGGACGCGGAGAAGAAGCTGCAAGCGGCGATGGTCGCTGCGAAGAAGTCGGGCAAGAACATCCTGATCCGCTTCGACGCGCCCTGGTGAGGCTGGTGCAAGGTGCTCGAGGAGTTCCTCGGGCGAGCAGTCACCGCGCCGATCTACGACAAGGGTTGGGTCGACCTGATGATCGACGTGGACCGCGACACGTCCGGCAAGGCGGTCAACGAACGTTACAAGGGCGCGCGGCGGGGCGGCCTGCCGTGGGTCGTGATCGTCGGGCCCGACGGCGCCGAGCTGATCAGCTCCAACGCGCAGACCGACGACAAGAACAACGGCAAGAACGTCGGCGGCCCGGTCAGCGACTGGGAGTGCGCGTGGTTCGTCGAGATGCTGCGCCGCACCAGAAGTGACAAGGTCACCGAGGCGGAGATCAAGAAGGTCGCCAAGGACCTCGAGGCCTACGCCACGCCGCGTCGCCGCCGCTGAGCGACGCCGCCGCTGAGCGACGCCGCCGCTGAGCGACGCCGCCGCTGAGCGACGACGGGGCTGAGCGAGGACCGGGGGGGCTCAGCGGAGCTTCTCGAACTCGTCGCCGGGCGTCCAGCTCGGCGCGTCGTCGTCGTTCGCGGCGCGCGCCAGCAGCTGGAACAGGACCTGCATGTCGTTCGCCGCGCCGCGCAGGTTCCACCACTTCGCGACCTCGTCGGTCGGCTGGTGGTAGTGCACGGTCGTGTAGCTGGCCTTCATGCGCTTGCGGTCCGCGGGGCGGTCGAGGAAGTCCGAGCCGGCCTTGAAGTAGGCCGCCGGCACGCCGATGCGCGCGAAGTTGAAGTGGTCGCTGCGGTAGAAGTAGCCGCGGTCCGGGTGGCTGTCGGGCTTGATGACCCGCCCGCGCGCGGCCGCGATCTCTGCTGCGACGTCGCTCAGGCTGTTCTTGCCGTAACCGACGAACTCGATGTCCCTGGTCTCGCCCCAGACGTTGAGTCCGTCCACGTTGACGTTGGCCACCAGCTGCTTCGGGGCGACCGTGGGGTTCTGCGCGTAGAACTTCGAGCCCAACAGGCCGGACTCCTCGGCGGTCACGGCGAGGAACAGCATGCTCCGGCGGCGCTGGGGGAGCGCCGCAGCGGCCCGCGCCAGCGCGAGCATGCCCGCACATCCGGACGCGTTGTCGACCGCGCCGTTGTAGATGGCGTCGTCGCCGCGCGGCTTGCCGACGCCGAGGTGGTCGAAGTGCGCGGTCAGCACGACGTACTCGTCGCGCATCGCCGGGTCGGTGCCCGGCAGCACGCCGAGCACGTTCGCCGACTGCAGCTCTCGCACCTCGTTCTCGATCGCGAGGTCGACGGTGACGTCGAGCGGGACGGGCGGCTGGTTGCCCTGCTCGGCCCGCGTGCGGAGCACGTCCAGGTCGTGCCCGCCGAGCGCGCAGAGCTTGCGCGCCGCGTCCTCGGAGCACCACGAGCGCACGGCGAGCGTCGGCTGGTCTTCGGCGAACGGCAGCCAGAAGTTCTCGCGGCCGTGGCTCGACTGGATCACCTGGAACGGGTAGCCCGCCGACGGCGTCGTGTGGATGACGATGCAGCCGATCGCGCCACGGCGCGCGGCCTCCTCGAACTTGTAGCTCCAGCGGCCGTAGTAGAGCCGGGTCTTGCCGGCGAAGCGGTCAGGGTCCGAGGCCGGGTCGTTGTTCATGACCAGCAGCACCTTGCCCTTGAGATCGACGTCGCCGTAGTCGTCCCAGCGCTGCTCGGGCGCGTCGATGCCGTAGCCGACGAAGACCAGCTCTGCGCCGTCCCAGGCCGCGCGCGCATAGGGGTTGCCGGCGACGGCGGTGTAGTCGGTCGGCGCCGTGAACGAGGCGGCGCCGCCCGGGCCGGCCGCCCGCAGCGGCTGCGTCACCGTCGACTGGATGCCGAGGATCGGCACGGGCTGCTCCCAGCCGCCGTTGGCGGCGCCCGGCCGGCAGCCCACCTCGGCCAGCTCGCGCGCGATGTAGGCCCGCGCCATGCGGTCGCCGTCCGTGCCCACGCCGCGCCCCTGCAGCTCGTCGCTGCTCAGGTAGGTGACGTGGTCACGCAGGAGCTGCTCGGTGATCAGCGCTTCGGCGGGAGCG